>CAZNET010000081.1:0-1418 GCA_964571885.1 uncultured Pirellulales bacterium | reverse complement strand
GAATATCGATCAGTGGCTAAAACTTATCAACGCAGAGGGTGTCGGCTCTGTTACTTTCCGCAAATTAATCGCTTATTTCAGTACTGTTAACAGCATTTTGGGGGCTTCAGTCAAACAGTTGATGAAAGTCGAAGGCATCGGACCCAAAACCGCCAAATCAATCGCTTCGAGCCGCGAGACCTTCGATGCCGATGCCGAGATCGAGCTGGCTGATAAGCTGGGTGTAAGGATATTACATATCCGGGACGATCGTTATCCGATGCTGTTGAAGAAAATTTACGATCCGCCGCCGGTTCTTTATGTCAAAGGCATGCTTGATAGAGACGACTGCCTGGCGGTAGCGATCGTCGGTTCCCGCCGATGCAGCCTTTACGGCCAGGAACAGGCCTCACGATTTGCACATTTTCTTGCCTCCGCTGGATTTACCATTGTTTCAGGCATGGCCCGCGGCATTGATACCGCCGCTCACCAAGGTGCATTGTCGGCCAAAGGCAGAACAATTGCGGTGCAGGGGTGCGGCCTTGCCAATATTTTTCCGCCGGAAAACAAAAAACTTTTCAAAATGATATCTGAAGCCGGTGCATGCATTTCCGAGCTGCCGTTAACATATGAACCGTTGGCGGAAAACTTTCCTCCGCGGAACCGCATTATTGCTGGATTATCACTGGGAACCATTGTCATCGAGGCGGCTTTGCGATCCGGGGCATTGATCAGCGCAAAAGCGGCTTTAGATAATAACAGGGAGGTCATGGCGGTACCGGGTAAGATCGATTCGCCATTGAGTAAAGGCGCTCATTCACTCATCAAAGAAGGAGCCAGACTGATCGATAGTCTCGAAGATGTTATCGAGTCGCTCGAACATCTCGTAGGTCAAATGTCAAAAGAAATAAACGAAGCTGCCATGATCGCAGAAAATAAAATCGAGAAACGAACTACGGATATCTCCAGTTTGAAACTGAGCAAATCGGAACAAACAATCATGGATTATTTTGACTCTGACCCTTTGCACCTCGAACAAATCATTACCGGTACCGAACTGCCCGCAGGAACCATCACCGCTGGTCTTATTTCCTTACGCCTTAAAGGGCTGGTCAAACAGCTTCCCGGCAACATTTTTCAGGCCAGGAAAGCCAAAAATATTTGAACGATACTACAGACGTGTCAATAATTTTATTGTTACGATGGAAATGGTCCATCTTCACACAGATATCCATTCGCTGAGCACAGCCGATGGAGGGAGTCGAACCCTCAACCTCAGCTTTACGAAAGCTGTGCTCTGCCATTGAGCTACATCGGCGAAACTTTTATCCTAGCGAATCTTTAGGGGTCTGTAAAGCTTTTTTGACCTTCCGCCGCCCCATTTATGAACGCATCCGCCCGTCTCTACGCATCGGGTGAACCTCAGGCCGCCCTTATCG
>CAZNET010000080.1:0-9134 GCA_964571885.1 uncultured Pirellulales bacterium | reverse complement strand
GTTGTGTTTATCGAGTGGTTCAAAACGCATCGACGTGATGCTCGCCGCTTGAGTAATCAGTTCTTCGAGATACTCGAATTTGCTTTCAATGTGGTTGTTATCGTCCAGCTCTAAAACAATCAAAATGTACTGGTTGTCAATATGGTCGTAAGCGATCAATTTATCATAAAAGGCCAGGCGGATAAGCGGCATATGGTAATCGTCGATTGTCGTTTCGGAGATGGTTTCGATGAGTCTGGCGAGTTCATAACTGAAATAGCCGATCCAGCCGCCCGGTATTAATTCAGCAGGTATGTCTTTTTTGTTGGTTAGTTTGTATTTGTTCAGGATGCATCGCAGTTTATCCAAGGCGTGCATGTCATTCGATTCGCATTTGAAAATCTCCAGAGGATCGGCAGCGAAATAGCTGAACCTGTGGTTATTGATCCTTGCCTGATTGCCGCCGATAATGGATGGGTAACACTGTTTTGAAGTGATCTCGTTCAGGGACGAAAGTGATATGTTTTTTGAGAAATATCGAATATGAGCTTCACAGCCGGTTTTGTTTTCAATATTTATCAGTTTTTGCGGTGACATTTTACTTGTTTCGAAATTCTTCCATAATAGAAACCGCCGATGAGGTTCCGATGCGTTCGACGCCTGCCTCGATCATTTCCAGAGTCTGTTTCAGTGTGCGGATGCCGCCGGCCGCTTTGACTTTGCAGTTCGGGGCAGAAGCTTTCATCAGCTTTACCGCTTCGATTGACGCGCCGCCCGCCGGGTGCATGCCGGTGCTTGTCTTGACGAAATCAACACCGACTCTGCCGGCGATCCCGCAGACGAACCGGATCTGGTCCTTGGTCAATGCGGCGGATTCGATAATGACCTTGAACGTGACCGGCGGATGCATCGAGTGGCATTGTTCGCGGACGGCCCGGAACTGTTCAAGAAGGTATTCTTCATCACCGTCGATGACTGCCGCGAGGTCGGCAACCATATCGATCTCATCGGCTCCGGCAAAAATCGCATCTCTGGCCTGGAAAACTTTTGTTTGTGTTCTATCGGCCCCCAGAGGCAGACTGACCACGCCTCCGATGTGGACATTGGAATCCTCGAGATGTTCCGCCGCCAGTTCAAGCCATCTGCCGTTTACGCATACCGTATGAAAACCGAATGTTTTCGCTTCGTCACAAAGTTTGATGATATCCTCTTTTGTCGCTTCGGCTTTTAGCAGCGTATGGTCAAAATATTGAGCCAGTGTTTTTTCGTCAAGATCCTTCATTTTTGATATATCCTTCCTTCTCAAAAAATCCCAGAGCTTCCTCTGCGGTTTTGAATACTTTTGTCGCAGTCTGAGTAACAAAGACCGACGGAGGATGTTTGGCCGTCCATATCACGAAGACTTCTTTCGCGGCTTCGTGGGCATGCTGCAGTTCGCGTTCGACGCCGCTGGAAATAGCGGCTCTGCCGTCAGCCAGGGTCGGGATGTAACTGATGATCATATCCGATTGATCGATCAGCAGAAAATCGCGGGCATAGATCTGGCTGTTGATGTCACGTTCGATCTGCAGAACCTGGTCGGCATTCAGCAGGATTTTTTTCCCCAGCACATCAACTTCAATGTATTCGATGCCTTTTAGTTTTGCTTTTCTTGCCCAATGCGGCAGATACGATTCTTCCAAATCGGCCGGGTCGAAACAGATAAAATAGGATTTCATTTGCTCTCTGAAAAAGTTGATCTTTTTCTGGACTTCGGGCATGTCCACGACATTGGTCATGGGAAAGCTCAAATATGCTTTACGTTTGTGCCTCTCGAACGCCAGTTTGTAAAATGTATCGCAGGTTTCCATGTCACTGCCGCGAGCGAGACAATAAAATGGAACCGTTTCGTCGATACCGCTTCGGAGCATTTCGGTGCAGATGATCTCTTCTTCCCGCCAGACGATCAGGTCTTTAAGCGTGTGTTCGATATTATGCTGAAAGTCAAGACGGTGATGCAGCGGGGCGACGCCGTCGATAATGCAGATATACATATCGACGCTGAGCTGTCGCATCTGGTCGAAATCGATCGCGGGAAACAAGCCGTGTCGCCAGCGAAAGGTTGCATGTGTATTGATAATTGTGTTTTCTTTGTTTTCGGATTTCGCGATGATATCCTTAAAGACGCTCCGGCGAAGCAGATGAAGCCGCTTGAGGGAGATATCGAGGATCTTTCCATACGTAACATCAGGCACCTCGGCATACATCATATCACCGACGTTGAATAACCGTACGGATTTGCCGTTTGCCTCGGCGATATCGCAGACCTTTTCCAGATATGATTTTTTATCAATACCAACCATTCCTGTCACTGCGATCTTCATATTTCCACCCGCTATAAATTTTTCAGACGCTGTTGTTTGTCGAAATCCATTAAACCGTCGATCAGTTCCTGCATATGACCCATCATAATTTTGTCCAGACTGTAAAGTGACAGATTGATGCGATGGTCGGTTACTCGGTTCTGCGGATAATTATAGGTGCGTATCTTCTGACTCCTGTCTCCCGACCCGATCATGCTTTTTCGCTGAGTGTCACGCTGGGCACGGTTCTGGCTTTCAAAGTGTTCGAAAATTCTGCTTCGAAGGATTCTCCATGCCTTGGCCCGGTTTTTATGCTGGCTTTTCTCATCCCGCATACTGACCGTAATTCCGGTGGGAAGATGTTCGAGTTTAATCGCGCTGCTGACCTTGTTGACATTTTGTCCTCCGGGTCCGCCGGCTCTGCTGACATGTTCGACGACATCGTTCGTATCGATCTCGATATCCACTTCTTCGGGTTCGGGTAAAACCGCTACGGTTGCCGCCGACGTGTGCACTCTGCCCTGTGATTCGGTTTCCGGAACTCGCTGGACACGGTGACCGCCGCCTTCATATCCTAAATACGCCCATACACCGGGGCCTTTAATATTGAAAATAACTTCACGAAAGCCGCCTAATTCACTTGTGCTGAAATCGAGCTGTTCGACTTTCCATCGTTTACTTTCTGCGTATTTGACATACATATTGTAAAGATCGCGTGCGAACAGAGCCGCTTCGTCTCCGCCGGTCCCTGCGCGGATTTCAATAATCACCGAATCGATATCCAGATCGTCCGACATAACGAGCGTGTCTTTGATCTCTTCTATGAGTTTTTCTTTATTGCTCTGAAGTTCTTCGAGTTCCTCTTTGGCCAGTTCGCGGAATTCTTCGTCGCTGTCAGGGTCGTTAATGATCTGCTCGGCATCAAGGATCTGATTGTATGTTTCTTTATATTCGCGGTATTTCATGACCATTGATTTGAGCTTTCCCTGTTCCTTTGTCAGCTTGATAAGCTGAGTCGGATTGCTCGCCACTTCAGGATCCGCAATCTCCGTGTTGATCTGTTCGTACCGAGCGTCGAGTTCGTCGAGCTTTGAAATCAGTTTTTGTTCAGCTTCGGTCATAGCGATAGGATAAATAAATAAAAATATAGCGAATAACATTTCAATCGCGCAGACGCTGAATATTATTCGCTATATGAGAAGTTTCGTGTATCTAAGCGTTTTTGTCTTTTTTGCCCTTGGCGTAACTCTGTCCGTATTTTTTCTTGAACCGCTCAATACGACCGGCGGTATCGACGAACTTCTGCTTGCCGGTATAGAACGGATGGCACATCGAGCAGATTTCGGCGTGGATCTCTTTGGCCGTGCTGCGGGTCTCGAAGGTATTGCCGCAGCCGCATCGGACCTCAACTTTTTCGTATTTCGGATGTATATCTTTTTTCATTGGAAAACTCCTAATAACCTAAAACCCAAGATTATACCTGTGTTAGTGCTTATTGCAACATATTTTTTATTTTCCAATGATAAATTCGGTCTAATCTTTATTTATTAAGCTTAAAATCTGCCTTGGATAAATCCTTTACTATTTCAGGAGACAATCTAATAAAACCACTCCAACCAATTAAAATATCTTGAATTTCAGGCTAAAAATGAGCTTTGTCGGAATAAAAAAATGTATTTTTGTGTTTTTTTATACGAACTACACGCCATTTTCTTTTTATTAATCATTGAAGCAGGTGGCTTTTTAAAACGATATAACAGTACACATTGTACAGAAAGTAAATAGGTGGTGCCTGTATGAAGATTCGCTATGCTGTGTCAACAATGGTTTTCTGGTGGCGCGAAAGTCATATTTCTCTGGAACAGGAATGTCAGTATCTAAAGTCGCTTGGCTTCGGAGTAGAGCTTTGGCCGACGATACGCGGCCAGCATGATTGCCGTTATGTGCGCAAAAACTGGTCCCGGCTGAAAAACGCTACTGATGATATGCTGGTGGTGATGCAGTCCCGGGAACTGCCGACCATGGATCAGTGGATCGAGCAGATCGAATGCGCGAAATTCCTGAACGCAAGTCTTATCGCCGACCTTCAGGATCTTGGGTTGCCCGATAATACCAAGATCAACGGCTGCAATTTCGCCGCCGATGTGATCAAGGCCGCCGAGAAGCATGAGGTAAAATTGTCTGTCGAGACCGGCAACCTTGACAGGCTCAAACAGTTGGGTGACAAATACGATTATATCAATTTCTGTCTCGATGTGGGGTATGCCAACATCGATCCCAAGCATGATTTTAAACAGTATGTCGATGAACTCGGCGATCGGGTTATGCATCTTCACCTGACCGATAATTACGGTCAGGTCGATGACCACGAACCGCCGGGGCTCAAAGGCGGTATCAAAAAAGAAAACTGGGATTATTTGTTAAACCGTCTTCAGAACTATGACCATGAGATCATCGGTACGCTTGAGATGTTCCCCTGTATGCCGGCGGTGATGATCCGTCAGGCCAGCGAATTTCTTTTCGATGAGTTAAAATGGCCCGATCCGCCAAAAGAAATCGAAGATTTCCCCGGAACCAATTACAATCCCATTTAACAAATGATTCTGTTTTTCTCTTAGTGCAGAGCTGGTTCAAAAAACACAAATTCAATGAACAATTTGACAATATTTTGTTTACATAGTAGAGGTGTTGATATATTATGAATACCGTAAAAATGTTTAAGGTTTAAGGAGCTAATGATTATGAAAGTGTTATTTTATATTTTTACCGGTTCGTTATTATTGTTGGCCGGCTGCGCATCGGAAAAGGCGGAAAGCTATACCCGGGCCGGGTTTAATTTCGCCCAGGTTGATAAAGTGGCGGTGGTTGAAGTGTCCGGTCAGGTTCGCGGCAATGCCGTGAAAAATCAGATCGCCGATTTTTTCGCGATGGAGCTGCTTAAAAAAGGATATAGCCCGATCGAGCGAAAGCAGGTTCAGGCCATTCTCGAAGAGCAGGATTTTCAAGCATCTGATATAACTACCAATGAAGGTGCCGCCCGGGCGGGCCGTATTTTAAATGTTCCTGTTGTGATGCTTGTCAATATACCAACGTATAAAGAAGAGATGAATATGACCGCCAAGTTGATCAATGTCGAGGACGGCAGCATTTTGTGGCTCGGCAGCGGCAGCGGTTCGACCGGTAAAACATTCGGTACCATATTAGGCGCAGCCGCGGGCGCGGTTGCAGGCAGCCAGGTTGGTAACGGTAGAACGGAAGGTGCGGTTATTGGCGGCGTTTTAGGAGGTGTCGCGGGACGGGCTTTATCGCCGCAGCAGGCTGAACAAGTTCAAAAGCTGATAAAAAAAGTCACTGAAAACCTTCCGCCAAGATTGGGTCAATAAAGAGATTATAAATGTAATAAAGGCCGGGTTATGCATTCCGGCCTTTTTATGTTCACGTAGTTGTATAGATTATTTTTTCATCAAGTATCCGACAAAACCGCCGCCTTGGTCCAGTTCGATTGTCAGCCGTTTTTTGTTCGTGACGGTTTTAGTTTCTTTGTTCATATCCGCCGGAGTTCCTATCACGTCGCTTAACAGGTGCGCTTCATATTCGACATCATCAAGAAAATCAAGTTTCAATGTATAGGTTTTTTTGTCACCGCCGTTAATAATACCAACGAACCATTTGTCACCGGTTCGCCTTGCCATAGCCGCCAGGTCGCCGATCTCGCTTTTGGGTAAGACAATGGTTTCATCCCAGACGGATGGAATTTGTGTCATAACCTTATAAGCCTTGCTTTTAAAATACAATTCCGGCCGGTCCGCCCAGTGCAGGGCGGGGGAGGTAAACAGAACCGCCGCCGCCAACTGGCAGCAGAGGGTGGTACCCTTTAAATAATCAGGATTAAAGGTACATGGTGTAAAATCACCGTGACCTGCTATCAGGCGCGTAAACGGCAGTGAGGCGTAATGGTCGGGAGGCAGGGCTGACCACTTGTTATGCTCCAGTCCTTTGATGCCCTCCCGGCTGACCTCGTTGGGGAACGTTCGCGGTTCGCCTGCCGGCTTGTTGGCGCCGTGAAAATTGACCATCAGTTTATGCTTGGCCGCATCGATCAGGGTATTGGTGTAAAAATCGATTCTGTCTTTGGATTCAGAATCCATAAAATCGATCTTGACACCGACGACACCGACCTCGTTCATCTTTTCAAAAAACGCGTTTCGTTTTTCGGGCGTTTCGATGCCGGGCCGTTTTAACTTGGGATTATCCGCCCAGCACCGCCAGACAAAAATACCGATCCCCCTGGACTTTGCATAATCGCAAAGTTCTTTGAGATGATCCCATTTGTCCTTGTCTGGCTTTTCCCAGTTTTCCCAGCCCTCATCGACCAGGTAATATTCGAATCCCATCTTCGCGGCCGAATCGATCCAGAATTTCTGCTCGTCATAATAAGGCGTATCGGTGGACCACCAGTGCCACAGCGCACGCCCGGGCTTGATCCATTCAGTATTCATGCCGTTCGGGAAAAGCTTCTTATCAGGCGGCGGACTGACATTATGAACAATATCACAATTCACCAGGTCGTTCAATCCCGGGCCGGTCATCGTGATCCGCCAGGGCGTTTTGATGTCGCCTTCAAGCTCAAATCCCCTGGGGTCATCCTCGAAGATGCCCTTGAGGATGGTCGAGCCGGTCGTACGAAGTGTCATGCCGCTGTAATCGTAAAGGGCGGCCTCGGTGATCGCAGCGTAAGTACCGTCCGGCAATTCGACCGTTACGGGCATTCCCATTTTAATAGCGGCCCTTAAATCATTGATAGAACCTTTTTCGTGGACGCCTTCATAGTTTATGGTATTGGTTTGATACCAGATATCGCTTTTGGAAGGCAGGTTCCAGCTTGTCGTTTCGTTATTGATTTTGTGCTTTCCCTCTGCGGGAATCACATACCGAAAGGCTGCGCCGTCATCAAAAACTTTGAACTCAAGAGAATAATTTGTGTCGCTTGCTATATGAAGGATCGGAATCGTCATGGTATTGCAGTGATTATGAGCGATAGATTTGACGCCTCGCCAGGGATAACTTTCATTAATCGTCGAATAAGCGGGCTCGCCCAGTTCGATGCCGGTACCCAGGTCGGCGTTATCGACAGTGACTCCCAAAGGCGAATCGTTCAAGACTGCTTTGCCGTCGCGTGTCAGCCTGTAAGATAATCTGCCGTCCTGAGATTTGAGCACGTTGACAACAACTTTATTGTCCGGGCTCTTTATTGTCATCATCTCAGTACATCCTGTATTAAAAATTAAAGATAGCAAAATGAAAATAAAAAATATAATTTGTTTGTTCATACGATCCTTCCTTTTTAATCATAATTCATCTGTTAGACAAGTTTTGTTTTTCCGGGTATCGCCGGTGGAGCAACGGGTAAATCGCCGAGTTCGAGTTTTTCCGGTGACAGATCGAGTTTCGAGTCGTTCATCAGCCGGTTCCAGTCGACCGTCTGACCCGTATAAGCGGCCATCCTGCCCATGATTGCCGTCATCGTCGTCTCGGCCAACTGGACACCTTCATTCGCTCCCTTGTTGTTTCGAATGCTGTCCGCAAAGTCATCCATTTCCTGCTGATACGGACTTTTCGGTCTTTCTTTGAACGAATAAGAGTTTTCTCCTTGAATTTTGCCGCGGGCCATGATCAGCCCGCGGTTCATATTCATCTCGGCCGTTCCGGCGGTTCCGACAATATTTTCACCGATCCTGTGAGAGGTGCCGTTGATCTGGCTGCAGAAACTGAGAACCTTTATTCCATTGGGGTATTCGAATTCGAGTGTGAAGTGATCGAAAACATTGCCTTTATTTTCGCCTATGCGAACCTGCCTGCCGCCGGTACCCAAGCAGCGGACCGGATGCGAGTTTAGTGCCCAGTTGATGATGTCAAGGTTGTGAATGTGCTGTTCGTTGATATGATCGCCGCACAGCCAGGTATGCACGCGCCAGTTGCGTATCTGCCATTCCATATCCGACATGCCGGGCTGTTTCGGATTGCCCCAATCCGACCCGCCGGCCGCAAGCCAGTAGCACTGCGCCGTGAGAATTTCGCCTAATGCTCCATCGTGAATTCGTTTCATTACTTCGAGATAATAGTCCTGATGACGGCGCTGTGTCCCCGCAACGACGGTCAGATTTTTCTCTTTGGCTTTTTTCGAGGTTTCGATGATCGAACGAATGCCGACTGGATCAACCGCCGCCGGCTTTTCCAGAAAGACGTGCTTATTCGCTTCGACGCTGGTCCTGAAATGCTCCGGATAAAACTGCGGCATAGACGCTAAAATTACAACGTTGACGCCCGAATCAATGACTTGCTGGTATGCATCAAAACCGGTAAACTGCCGATCGGGCGGGATATCCATCTTGTCGGCCATCGATTTGAAAGGTTCGGTGTCGTAGGTTCTGCCAGTTCCTTCTTTGAGAAGATTGTAACTATATTCAACCTTGTCAGCGAACAGATCCCCAAGTGCCCATAATTTGGCGGGGCCTTTCGTCTGAAGAAGCTGTGCCGCCGCTCGTGTACCCCGATGGCTGCAGCCGATAAGACCAATTTTGAATTCCTCTGATCCTGCAAAAAAAGCAAGAGCAGAACTGACCATCGATGACGAATTATGTAATGGCGACATACTATAAACCTTATTCCATATATAAATTGATCAGTTAAACTAATGTCGTTTGTCCCGGCATAGCCACCTCGGCCGCCGGTGCGTCGCCGAATTCATATTTTTCCGGTGACAGATCGAGTTTCGACGACTTCATGACCCAGTCCCATTTCAGCGCCCGGCCG
>CAZNET010000079.1:0-9254 GCA_964571885.1 uncultured Pirellulales bacterium | reverse complement strand
ATAACGTTTTTTTAAGGAACATTGAATGAGTGGTGTCCTTGTCAATATTTACGACAATGTCAGTTTTGCCTTAAGCCGCCATTCCAAGGCAATGGCCGTTTTGCAGGAACAGGCCTCGACCGGCTCCCGAATCAACAGGACTTCGGACGATCCATCAAGCGGTTACCAGGTTCTCGGGCTTAAATCCGAAGAGCGATTCCTGCAGAATTACATGGACTTGATTGAGGATACCTCGGGTTCGTTGGAAATCGTTTCGACGGTCCTTGAGAGCATTGTATCCGATATTAATGATGCCAGGCTACAGATCACTCAGATCGTAGGGGGTATTTACGGCGAGACGGAAAGACAGCGAACGGCGGATGTCCTTAATGACATTTTAGAACAGATCGTGTCTTTGGCCAATACACAGCATAACAATCGATATTTGTTCAGCGGTAATAATTCAGATACTACGCCTTACGCTGTAACACGGACTAACGGCGATATAACGGCTGTAACTTATAACGGCGGTTCAAGTGACCGCGTCATCGAAGCCGCACCAGGAGTGGATGTAACATCGAATTATGCCGGGGATGACCTGTTTGGCAGTGATGCGAGGCAGGCTCCAGTTTTTACAGGTGACAGTGGAGCAGCGGCGGGTACGGGTACTTCATCGGTTCGAGGTGATGTCTGGCTGACGATTAGCGAACCGGCCTCCGGGACTTACCGATTGTCAATTGACGATGGAGCAAGCTATGTGGATGTTTCGGTACCGCCGGGCGATGCGAATACAAAAGTGACCGATTCCGTTACAGGAAGGATTTTATATGTCGATACAACTTCGATCACCAGTACAGGAGTTGAACTTGTACAAAATCCCGGAACTTATAACGTTTTTAACTCATTAATGGGTTTACGGGATATTCTCAGAAACGAAAGAGGTTTTTCTGATAGCGAAGTAGTCGATTTGATTAATGATTCTGTCTCTTCGCTTGAGGAAGTACGTGATCTTGTTATAGGAAATCAGGTTATTATCGGATCAAAGATCGGTTTTCTTGAGAATATTTCAACGACGCTGAATGATATTAACTATAATGCTTCTCAACAGGTCAGTTTATTGGAAGAGGCGGATATTACCCAAGTTGCGATCGATCTTTCCCGCAGGGAGGTTTTGTACCAGATGTCTTTGTCCGTGGCCGGAAAGTTGATGTCTATGTCACTGCTTAATTATTTGCAGTAAAGGATTTAGCTGTAATGGAAATACCCTTTGTGTTTGATAATTATACAATTTTTGTTGCTACAGTGATTTAAATGGCAAAAAAATGGATTTCTTAAACAGGTATGTGATTTGCACTTTGATAAAACGGGCAGAAATACTGTCATGGTTTGATAAGAAGATTGATATAGATGATTTACAGTAAAGGATAACACAAAAGTAAAGGAATAATCATGAATTCGTATTCAGATTTGTATCAAAAAGGTTTGGAATTGGCAGAATCGGGAAACCACCAGCAGGCTTTGGAATGTTTACAGCAGTTTTTGAATACATCTCCCAATAATCCGGAAGCGCTTAACGATGTGGGGGCGATTCTTCATTGTCTTGGCCGTTCTGAAGAGGCGATCAATTATTTTATTCGTGCCCGTTCGGTCACGAGAGATAATGGTGAGATTTTATGGAATCTTGTAGAAGCCTATTTATCTCTTGGCCGGGCCAAGGAAGCATCTCGTCTTTTTAAGGAAATGGATGAGTTGGGTTTATTGAATACGGATGTCATTAATCGAACGGCGACGATGCTGCTTGATCAGGGCGATAAGGCCAATGCCATTGAGGTTCTGCTTAATTCGTTCAAAAAGTGGCCCGAACAGAAAGTGTTGAAGCCCATGATTGATGTGATACGTCTGAAAAGACCCAAGGTTGCATTCTTCTGCGGCGGTGACGGGATGACGTTTCTTCATGATATTCTTGCTTTTATCCGGGAGCGTTTTGAAGTCAGGATTTTTGAAGGACAAACTGAACAGGATCTGCGGGAGATGATGGAATGGAGCGATATTTCCTGGTTTGAATGGTGCACGAATCTGGCGGTGATGGGTTCACACATGCCGAAGGTTTGTAAAACAATAGTGCGTCTTCATCGCTATGAGGCGTATGAGCAATGGCCGAGTCAGGTGAATTGGGCGAATGTCGATGTTCTTGTGACCGTCGGCAACAAAGTTACGCAGCGTAAGCTTCTTGAAGCGATTCCCGATCTGGAGAGCCAGACTTTGATGGTATCCATTCCCAATGGGGTCAATCTGGAGACGTTCGAATATATTAATCGGCCGAAAGGAAAGAATATCGCCTATCTGGCGAATTTACGAATGGTTAAAAATCCCGCCCTGATGCTGCAATGCATGCAGAAGCTTCACTACCTTGATCCGGAGTATCATTTATTCTTTGGCGGTCGCTTTATGGATCATGTGCTTGAACAGTATGTGAGACAGATGGTCAAAGCTCTGAAACTGGAAGGTGTTGTTCATTTTGACGGGTGGATCGAAGATGTTAATGCCTGGCTGCGGGACAAGCATTTCATCGTATCGACCTCGATTTGCGAGGGACATCCGGTGAATATTCTCGAGGCGATGGCAGCCGGTCTTAAGCCGGTCATTCATAATTTCCTCGGAGCTGAACAGATTTTCCCATCAGACTATTTATTTAATATCGCCGAACAGTTTTGCGAAAATATACTTTCCGATCATTATGATCCGATGAGTTACCGTAAATTTGTTGAGGATCATTATTCTCTCGAGGATCAGTTGAAACGTGTTAATGATATTTTCACTCGTTTCGAAATAGAATTGGAAACAGCGAATCACTCGGCCGCAAAAGATTTAAATATGTCTATCGATCAAACGTTGCCGGTGGAAAGCAAGGTAACCCTTTAAGCTATTTGATATACACTATTAGATGTGAAGGATGACACCAGAACAACAAAGCCTCTTGTCAGTATTTTGATACCGACGTATAACCGGCGCAGGTATCTGCCGGTGGCATTGTCCAGCGCCTTAAATCAGGATTATGACTGTATCGAAGTGTTGGTTCTGCGAGATGGGGGCGAGGATGTCCGTGACATAATCGAAAGCTTTGACGATTCAAGAATAAGATTTTTTGACCGCGGTGAAAATCGCGGCATCGCTTATACATTGAATCAGGGATTAATCGAATCTCAGGGCCGGTACATAGCTTATTTGGGTAATGATGATTTATTTTATCCTCATCATGTTCGGATTTTGGTCGAAGCGCTCGAATCGCATCCGCATTGCGGTGTTGCCTATTCTGACCTTTACCGGACGTATTGCAGGATTGAGGGCGACGGAAGCCGGACGGCCTTGAGTAAAGTCGTTGAAATCAGCAGGGACTTTGACCGTTTTTTAATGTTGTATTTTAATCACGTGTTGCATGTCAGTATGATGCACCGAAAAGATTTGATCGGCAAAACAGGTTTTTACAATGAAAGCCTTAACGTCTTAATCGATTGGGACTTGACAAGGCGAATGGCTTTTTTTACGGATTTTTGTCATGTCCACGAGATAACCGGGGAGTTTTACAGTCCTGTCGGAGATTCGGACAGGGTTTCAGTTATTCGCCGGAAGAATAAAGCTGATTATCTAAGAAACGCGATGACGATCCGCACGACGAGACCGCCGAAACCCTGGAGCAAAATTAAGGATTTGTCCATCATCATCGATATCAAGCGACTCGATGAGGAAGCGTCCGCTATTATCAAAAGAATCGTCAATGTCGCTTTTTATCCTTATAACATTTATATTCCTTTAACAGCGGAGGAGCAAAGTCGATTTCAGACGGATTTGTCTGGAATTATCACGGTAAACGTCAATGAAGAATCACGTCATACCAGAATCGTTCGCTGTCTGGAAGAATGTGAAGGCGAATACACTATAGTGATTCCGGGGGGATTCGAGTTGGAAGAATTTATGATCGAGGATGCCGTTTTTGCATTAAGCAATAACGGTGACAGAAAAGAAGCATTTGAACTGGATGGATCCACTGAGACACATCGAGCGATTCTCGCGCTAACGAAGGATTTTCGAGAATCACTTAAAATAAATCCGGGATTGCCGATTGAAAAGTCTTTAACCGCGTGCGGCATCTCGGTGAGACGAGTCGAGCCTGAGGAAATACCGTTTAAGTTCGACCAGTTGCTTCACGAGGCCCATCAGAACAGAGATGAGGGTGACTGGAGGAAAGCTGCTGAAATATATGAATATATGGTGAAACATTATGACAACCAGTTATGGATGCAGAGTCTGGCGGCACGGTGTTATTTCGAAGCGGGTGACCTTAATAAATCCTTTGCTATCAGTCAAAATATTAACCGGCAACGACAGACGATCGATACATTGTTGCTGGAAGCCCGGATTCATCGTAAAAAGCAAAATTTTGGTATTGCGATTGATTTGCTTGAAAACGCAAAAGAAAAACTACAAACGAAAGAGACGCTATGGAATTGAAAGAAGACTATTTGACACAGGGCCCCCGAACCCAGCAGCATTTTGAAGTATTACAGGAGCTCGGCGATTGTTATACGTCGGTAGGACAATACAATCAGGCCAGGTGTTGTTATGAAAAAGCGACGGAGATAGATCCGGATAAGGCCGAACCCTATGTGGGACTGGGAGTTATTTCACTTCAGCAGGGTGGGCTCGAACAGGCGGATATCTCTTTCAAAGTAGCTGTTCGGCTGGACGATTCATGTTCCAAAGCATATAGCGGAATGGCCATGGTCGCCCAGCAGCAGGAAGATTATGAGCGCGCGTTTCAGATGTATCTGAAAAGTCTGGAACTGGACACAGATAATATGACCGCCCTTCTCGGTTTATTTCAAGTATCGTGTAAACGCGAATCCTTTTCGGAAGTGATTCATTATCTGAAAATGTATCTTGATATGCATCCATCGGATACCTCGGTCATGTTGTCGCTGGCGGCATTGTATATGAAAAGCAATCAGTATGAGAAGGCTAAATCGCTGCTTGGTGACATTATCGCCTTGGACCCGGATAACACCGAGGCACGTAATCTTCTCGAAGAGGTCGAACACCATTTCAAGCAGTATGAAAATGAAGAGGCAAAAGTATGACCGTGACATCGGAGCAGAAAACAGACTATTTGGTTAAGCTTGAAACACTGCATGGTTTGTTGGAACAGCAGCTGGAGCTGGTACGCAGGGGAGGTGCCGACGGAAAGGAAATCGAAGCCCTGACGCTCAGAGCGGATGGTTTGGTTCAGGAAATAAAGGACCATGGAATCTTTGAGCATCAGATCTGTGAAAGAAAAAAAAACGATATAGAATCGCTTTATCAGGATCTATGTTTAGCAATAGCCGCCCAGAAGGAGCAGGTCGGCAGGGAATTGCAGCAAACCAGGGTTTATCGCAGCACGCTCAAAAAATATCGAAAAAGTATTTAACCGAAAAGGTATGCATCCGCAGACGGAAGATGCGGATTTATTAAAAACTAAAGAGTTGCAGTTATTTTATTAAAGGAATGGAAAATGAATATATCAGTGATCGGTTTAGGAAAGCTCGGTCTTTGCACGGCGTCTTATTTTGCTTCGAAAGGACACCATGTTATCGGAGTGGAAAAAAACGCGAATTTTGTCAGTCAGCTTCAAGCCAGGCAATGTCCCATCCAGGAAACAGGCCTTGAAAATCTTCTGGAAAAAAGCTGGTCGAACCTCGAAGTGACGATGGATCAACATGACGGCGTGATGCGTTCGGACGTTTCGCTGATCATTGTGCCGACGCCGAGCCGGCCGGACGGGAAATTTTCCAATGAATACATCGAAAGGGTTTTGCGGGATATCGGCCCCATCATCAAAAAGAAAAACCGTTTTCATATCGTTGATGTTGTTTCTACGGTTATGCCGGGCTCGTGTGATAACATTTTCAAACCGTTGTTAGAACAATTAATCGGCCAAGAGTGCGGAAAAGGTTTCGGATTGGTGTATAATCCCGAATTTATTGCGCTTGGCTCAGTCATCACTAATTTTGCCAGGCCGGATATGGTGCTCATTGGAGCTTCTGATGAAAAGTCGGGATTGATCGTTAGAGAACTGTATGAACGTTCCTGTGAAAACGAACCCCATATGGCTGTTATGACGCTTCTGAACGCGGAGATTACCAAATTGTCGCTGAATTGTTTTGTCACGAGCAAGATCAGTTTTGCCAACGAACTTTCGAATATTTGCGAGAGAATTCCCGGCGCCGATGTTGATCAAATCACTGACGCGCTTGGTGCTGACACAAGGATCGGCAGAAAATATCTGACTGGCGGACTTGGCTTCGGCGGAACTTGTTTTCCAAGAGACAATCTTGCATTTCAAGCGTTTACCAAAGAGATCGGCTATCACGCCAATCTAAGCCGGGCGACGGTGACTGTTAATCATTCGGTTGTGGAGAAACTTTACGAATATATTATGAGCAATGTCCCCAGGGGCGGCAAAGTCGCCTTGTTTGGGTTGGCCTACAAACAGGATACTCATATTATTGAAGAATCCCAGTCGATCACCCTCTCGACGATGCTTATCAAATCGGGCTTCAAGGTTAATGTGCATGATCCGCAGGCCCTGGAAGAAGCCAAATCCGTATTAGGGTATGCTGTAGATTATTTTGACGATCCTTATCGCTGCGCAGAAGGAACCGATGCGGTGATTTTGCTGACCCACTGGCCGCAATTCAAACAGCTCGACTGGGAAAGGATCGAACGGAATGTTCATGACAACGCCCTGCTGATCGACAGTTGGCGGAATTTAAAGCAGCGAAAGTTTACGCGTTTCAATTACATCGGCCTGGGGCTGGGTGTTCTGAGGATCAAGGACATGATGAATCAGTTTGCCTTAAAGGGTAAATTGCCGACACTGACCAAAGAAATCTATGAAGTGACCGGTAGTGAATAAAAAATTAATTTGATGGAGGAAAATAAAATACATGTTGACACAGTGTGAAGCTATTACCACTGAGGAACAAATCATAGAACATATTTTATCTGAGTGTTCCGATGTTCAAAAGGCTGTTCAAGACCGGGATATGATCGGTCTGGTGATGGCACTTCGCCGGTGGACGTCGGAATTTGTCAATTTTGGTTCGAGACAATTATTGCATGATGTTCATTATAGTGATGTGATCGAGACATTTAATTTATTTCGCCATAAACAAAAAGGTGTATGGTGTGGCGGGACGGCATGTTTTTTTTCATGGATATTGAGGTTATTTGATATACCCTCCTCGACTTTTCATTATGCTCATGAAGAGGATGACCGGTTAAGTCATGTCACCACACTTTTCTGTGATGTTACCGATGATAAATTTCCTGTGTATCTTATCGACGCTTATTTAAATTATCATTATATCAGTGTCGAGACAGGCAAGTTATTGAATTTTGAAACTCTCATTAAATATGTTCTTGCTCACGCGTATGAACGGATCCGAAGGGTGGAATATCCTGTAAGTCGGTCATATCTTACAAACAAAAGGATCCCGGACCGGGATATCGATACAGCAAAACGATTGTGTCCCGAAACACAAAAACTTCCCGAGCCTATCCAGCGAGACAGCGTGTTTGAATATCCTTCTGTTATGGCTATTTCTCATGATATGATCATTCACGGCGGCTGGCGCGATGGAATCGACATGTATGCAAACGGCAGAACGGATGGGCAATTTATGCTGGATCTTTTATTACATCAGTTCCGCGTTAGTCCATTTGATATAAAAGAAATTGATCAGCGAATGATTCGATTGACTTATGATGTACAAATGAGGATGAGGTGAGAGTCTATGTTTAAAACAGAAGAGCAAATTATTGAGTACATATTATCCGAACGAGCGGACTTGGCTGAAGCTGTCAAAGAAAGAAACATTCGGAATGTTGCTTTACGTTTGATGGACTGGACAAGCGGCTTTGTCAATTACAGTTGGGACGATTTGATATTTGATCCCAAAAACAGGGACTTTGTCGAATCTTTCAATATCCTCCATCAGAAACAAAACGGGCTCTGGTGTGGCGGAACCGCTGTATTTTTTCGCGATCTATTAAGGCTATTCGGCATACCTTCAGCCACTTTCAAATACAAGCACACAGAAGAATCGAGGCTCAGTCATGTCACTACCATGTATTGTGATGTCACTGATAATACCTTTGGTATCTATCTGCTGGATGCTTATCTCAATACTTATTATATGGATGCTGAAACAGGTGAAATGCTCTATTTTGAAAAGCTTCTCGAATATATCCTGCAGAATCAGTATCACATGATAAGAACGGTTATATCTCCCGTTCGCCGCTCTTATCTTTTAAGGGAGAGGATCGATCCTTATAATGCTTATGAAAGGACGAGATTGTATCCCGGCGCGTCCGCGCTGCCGGAACCCGTTCGACACGGAGACATTTGGGAATACCAAAACGCTCGCGCAATGGATTTAGAAACAGTAAAATACCTTTGGCGGCAATGGATCGATCGTTACTGTTATGGTCGAAGTGATGAAGAATTTATGTTCGATTTAATGCTTAGTCAGCCTGTTTTGCAGGAGTTTGGTATAGCTGAGGTGGATTATGAAATGCAACGGCTGATAGAGAATGTCAGAATCATTACTTCTAATTCCCATATTTCTTATACAGGTGAAAATTTATGAGTACGAGCGTATTTACCGAGGTACCTTTAACAAGGGTTAAAGAGTTTTGGGATGACAGACCCTGCAATATTCGGCACTCCGAAAAAGATATCGGTACGATCGATTACTTCAACGAGGTCGAAACGAGGAAATATTTTGTCGAACCTCACATACCTGATTTTGCTCAGTTTTATCGCTGGAAAGATAAAAAAGTTCTCGAGATAGGCTGTGGGATCGGCACCGATACCATGAATTTCGCCCGGGCCGGCGCAAAGGTCACCGCGATCGATTATTCGCAGAAGTCGCTTGAGGTGGCGAAGAAGCGCGCGGATGTTTTTGATCTGGATATTGATTTTTATCACGGTAATGCCGAGGAGCTTTCGTCGTTTGTTCCTGTTCAGACCTACGATCTGGTTTATTCGTTCGGCGTGATCCATCATACACCGCATCCCGAGAGGGTTATTGAAGAAATCAAGAAATATATGGGACCGGATAGTTTATTCAAAATGATGGTATATCATCTTCAGTCGTGGAAAGTTTTCTGGATATTAATGACCTACGGCAAAGGCGCGTTCTGGAAGACTGACGAATTGATCGCTAACTACTCGG
>CAZNET010000078.1:0-9342 GCA_964571885.1 uncultured Pirellulales bacterium | reverse complement strand
GCCGCCGCCATCAGCATACCCGGCACGATCTTGTCGCAGTTCGGGATGCAGATCAGACCGTCAAAGCAGTGTGCCTTGCCCATGGTTTCGACCGCGTCGGCGATGATCTCCCGCGATGCCAGCGAGTATTTCATGCCGTCGTGGCCCATTGCGATGCCGTCGCAGACCGCGATCGTGTTGAACTCGAAAGGCGCGCCGCCGGCTTGGCGAACTGCCTCTTTGACTACTTTTGCAACCTCGTTAAGATGGACATGGCCCGGAACAATTTCACAAAAACTGTTTGCGATACCGATAAACGGCCTTTTTATGTCTTCATCGCCCAGCCCGCATGCATGCAGCAGGCCGCGATGAGGAGCACGCTGGAACCCTTTTTTTACCTTATCACTTCTCATATTATTTCCTTTCCTTTATTAAAACCAAAGAATCCTTCATTATAAACCGAAATACTTAATAAATAAAGAAAAATCGTTGTCTTTGAGACTTTTTAATGTATAATAACGGGTCAAATTAATGGTAATAAAATGATATTAGGAGATTAAATAATGCGTTCAAAAAGTAGTTTTATTCTGTTATCAGCGGTAATGATGATTCTTTTGTTCTCCAATCTGTGCTGTACGCAAACCGCAAAAAAACCTTCTGGGGAAAAACAGGCTGAGGCGGTTTGTGAAAAAACCGTTGAACAAATGGACGAGCCGAAAACAATGGAAGATCAGAAAACGCAGGTCAAGACCCCGGTTGAAAAAGAATCTGAAAAACCGGCTGAAACCGTTCGTTTCCAGTTGCGGTTTTCTCAAGGCGATAAAGTTACCTACCGACAGGTGGTTGAAGCCCGGCAGTCAATTAGTTTCGAGGGGCCGCAAACCGACGATCCGGTTTTTGCCGGAGGCGCGAAAGTCAATAAAGTCGAATTGGAGTTTCTGCAGGAAATTGAAAATGTGGACGGAAGCGGCAATGCTCAGGCGAAAATCACAATCAAATCTCTGAAATATTTTACACAAAACAAAGACGACATTGTATTTAATTTTGACAGTTCACGGCAGGCGGATTCAGGAAATCCCATGATGGAAATCATCGGAAAAAGCTACACCGTGATGCTTTCTCCTATCGGCAGGATGTATAAGATCGTCGATGTCTCGGAGATTCGAACACAACTCAGCGGGAAATCCAGGGAACAGCAGGCGGCATTGGGGCTGTTTCGGCAGGATGTTATCGAAAGACGGCATTCGGTGGAGGCGTTGCCTTATCCCAAAGAGGCCGAGAAAAAATTAGGCAGCACCTGGAGTAAGGACCAGACGTTTTCGTTTCCGATAATGGGTCCGAGAGCTTATGAGAAAATTTATACATTCAAAAACCTCAAACAAAAGCACGGTCATGACATTGCCCATATCGAAATGCAGGCGATTCCCGATGTGGCCGATGAAACAAGTGAGCAGATGCCGGAGAATTTTCTCAGCCGATTTGATGTCAGTGACACTTATGTAGGCCAATTGAAATTTGATGCGAATAAAAATCAGCTTGTTAAACATTATGAGAAACTGGATATTGAATACCTGATGGTTGATCCTGAGATGCGCGACCAGGATAATCCCCGCATTATGAAACTCGGCGCGGTACGGCTTCACAGTATTGAAAAAGTCGATTAAACGGCGGACTCTTTTGTCTGAAAGGAACCGATGAAGGCAGTATGGGTGAACACATTAATCATAGCCGCAGCGGTAACAGTTTTAGCGCTCAGCGGTTGCGGTGAGCAGCCGATAGTAAAAAAAGACTACCTTACGATTGATTTTAATGAACAGCAGACCTTAACCTATCAGTTTGTCTCAAAACGGGATATTTATGTGGAATGGCCCGAAATAAATAAAAAAAGCGGCGGCCAGAATAAAGTTGACAAGTCATCGGAGTCCGTCGAGTTTGTCATGGAGTACACGCCTGTTGCTGTGGACCTTTTTGGCTTATCGACCTTAAAGGCGACATGTAAATCCGTAAAAACAGAGAGAAAAGGTAAGGCTCAAACGCGAAACAGAAAAGACGCCGTTGAATTGCTCGAAGGAAAATCATTTCAGTTAAAAGTCGATCCCGCCGGAAAGATCAGGGATTATTCGCAGTTGAAAGCACTTTTGAAGGAAGCCGGAGAAAACGCGTTCAGCGTCTCCAGAAACAAAGGGCGAATTAAAAATCCCGATATGATCAGCGACTTTTTTGCCACACAATGGTTTTTGTTCGATGCGATTGCATCGGTTGAGAATCCTTCTGAAGGTGTCACGGTCGGTCAAACCTGGCATTCGATATTGTCGGTCCCGACTCCGATGGTGACGAAAAAGGCAAGAGATGTCACCTACAGCCTTTCGGGGATTCGCCAAACCGATGGAAGCCGGACCGCGGTCATTCAAAGCACTTATAAACCGGCCGAAACCGTCCCGCCGTGGCCCATGCCGTATGAAGGAAGATTTCAGATGAGAGGCATGTTCGGTTTTCTTCGGGCCTATCAAGTGCTCGACCTGCAGGGACAAGGCGAACTGCTCTATGATATGAATGAGGCAAAGATTCTGAGCAGTACGCAGAAATATTTTGTTAAGTTTTCTTCGTCGTTTCCGATGGGACTGAATATCACGCCAAAAATTACACTTGACCAGACCATCACAATGAAATTGATTTCTGATAATTAAGTCAATGGAGGTTCTGAACCTTGAAACAGGATAATCTATGGGCACCCTGGCGAATGCCGTATATTCAATCGATCGAAGTCAAAGAAGGGTGTTTTCTTTGTGAATATTTGAATAATCCGCAGGCGGATGAAGAAAATTTTGTACTCTGGCGCACCAGTTTATCCCTGGTGGTGATGAACCGGTTTCCCTATAACAACGGTCATTTACTGATCGCTCCGAACCGGCATATTGCCGATTTCAGCCAGGCCGAAGACGATGAGCTTTTGGAATTGAACAAGCTTTTGGAACAGGTACAAAAGGCGCTTAACCTGGCGGTTAGTCCGCACGGCTATAATGTCGGGATCAATTTCGGCCGATGCGCCGGGGCCGGTCTGCCGGGACATTTACATGTGCATCTGGTTCCCCGCTGGAGCGGCGACACGAATTTCATGAGTACCTGCGGCGATACAAAAGTGATCAGTCAAAGCATGAAAGAATTATATGATTTGCTCAGGCGAGTTTCTTCTGAAAACAATCTGCCGAGTTTGTAATGAGTTGGACGATCTGAGAGAGCTATGAATTCGGATACCGGCGACGCTTTGGCAGTAACACAAAAAAACAGCAAAGGCCGTCAACACCCGGAACCTCGCCATCGATACCGTACCGACTTTGAGCGTGACAGGGACCGTATTGTTCACAGTTCCGCGTTTCGCCGACTGGAAGGCAAAACCCAGGTCTTCACACCGGGTCTGGACGATTTTTACAGGACGCGGCTGACGCACAGCATCGAGGTCGCACAGATCGGACGGACCATTGCCAAAGCCCTGCATCTCAATTCTGATCTGACCGAAGCGATCTGCCTGGCTCATGACCTGGGCCATGCACCTTTTGGTCATGCCGGTGAGGCCGCCTTGAGTGATCTAATGCGGCCCTATGGCGGTTTCGAACACAACAGCCAGGCCCTTCGTATTGTCGATTTGCTGGAACACCCCTATCCCGATTTTGCCGGATTGAACCTTTTGTATGAGACGCGCTTGGGATTGGCTCGTCACAGCAGCACTTACGATACACCCGAGGTAGCCGAATTTGCCGAGAAAAACTGTACCCTTGAAGGTCAGATCGCCAACATCGCTGACCGGATCGCGTATAATTGTCATGATCTCGAAGATGCCTTACGCGCAAGAATCATCGATTTTGCTCAGCTGGATAAAATTGAGCTTGCTGTCGAATCCAAAAGTAAGATCGCCGAACTTACCGATCCGGTCATTTACCGAACAAGGATGTCAAAAAACATTATCGATTTGCTGGTCAGCGACTGCATCGATGCGAGTCGAAAAAAAATAAAAGAAGCTTGTATTAA
The DNA here is from genome assembly GCA_964571885.1 of uncultured Pirellulales bacterium. Lineage (GTDB taxonomy): Bacteria > Planctomycetota > Phycisphaerae > Sedimentisphaerales > Anaerobacaceae > CAZNET01. The sequence continues at coordinate 5,337 of CAZNET010000078.1, read as the reverse complement.
ATCGCTCGATCGGGTCGTGGAGCGCGAAGATAACCTGATAACGTTATCCGAAGTCAGTGAAAAAAAACTGCTGGAGCTTGAAGAATTTCTGTTTAATCAGTTTTATAGGCACGCCTCGCTTATTGAAACTGCTGAAAATGTCAGAGTCTGGCTCAAACAGTTGTTTAATATGTTTTGTGAGTGTCCGCAGAAGATGCCCGAATATTATCAGGGCTTTATCGACCCGTATGGATTACAGCGCACCGTCTGTGATTATGTTGCCGGTATGACTGACAGGTTCTGCCTGAAAACCCTTGGAAAAATCTGATCGATCGCCGTTTATTCTTTGACTAAGTTGTTGTTATTCAGTAATTTACTTTCGTTATGAAGAAACTTTTACTAACCTGTTTCGGTCTCGGTCGGTTGCCGGTCGCTCCGGGCACCTTTGGATCGTTGCCGCCTGCGGTTTTGTTTATGGTCATAGCCGGCTTCGAACCCGATGCCTCCATAACCTTTTCCGTGATGTTAATGACGGTGCTGATCAGCTCGGCTCTCTGTGTCGCCTTATCGCCGGCCTTGATCAAAGCCACCGGTCAGAAAGATCCGAAACAGATCGTTATGGACGAAGTAGCCGGTCAGTCAGTAACTTTTTTATTTGTAAGCAATATCTCCGCTGATAAGGTTTGTTTGATAACGGCGATAGGTTTTATTTTGTTTCGGATTTTCGATGTAATCAAACTCTGGCCGATATGCAGGCTTGAAAAACTTCCCAAAGGCTGGGGTATCCTGGCGGATGATCTGCTGGCCGGTGTATTCGCCGGGATCGGATTGTTAATCGTTTTGAGATGGTGGCCGTAAGGGTTATCGAATTAAGGAAAATTTATGGCTCAACCGTATTCAGTAGAATTATGCAGGCAGTTGCAGGAAAAGATAAATGCGTTGAATCTGCATCGCCCGATGCGGATCCAGCATTATGATATCGGCGACCGCTTGACACTGAATATGGAATCGGTGACAGATAACCAAACAGCCGGTGTCACCGTTGTCATAGATAAATTCGTCGGCGGCGGATTTGCCGGTCAGGTTTACAGGATACAGGTCGAATCGATAGAGGGCAGTGACATTGAGGACCTGCAGATCGGCGGTACCTATGCGATAAAAATCCTGATCCCGCCTTCTGGTTTTTCGAAATTATTCCGCAATCTGATCTACTGGATCGGTTTTCAGGGGCCGTTTCAGTTGCAGGTCAATCCCGCCGCCGCCAAAGCCGGTGCCTTGTGGCAAAAATTTATCCGCAGGGCTGCGAAGATCCGCTTCGGCGACGAAAGAGCCGTCCGCGATATCCATGCCCTGTTCGTGGACCCGCAGTTAGGAAGCTGCGGTCAGATCAGTGAATGGATCGAGGGCAGGACCTGGCGGCTTGAAGTGGACGACCACATGGATTATCTGAAAAAGTGGCAAAGGTCAAAGCAGGTCGATCCGGAAAAACTCGGTTCACCCGAATACCGCTCAAAGAAGGTTTTCATGGCTGATTTTGTCAAACTGCTTCATGATATGGGCGCCTACGAATTTGCCCGACAGTATGAATGGTCCACTTGCAAAAGCCAGCCGAATTGTCTAAAACGCACCGAATTCGCCGATCCGACCAAGGGCCTGACAGCGGTCGATTTCCGTGCGGGCCTGGCGCTGCTGGCCTGCGCACCGATGAGTCCCGGTGACTTTATATTGATCTATCGCGGTCTCAAACGCGGTTCGCTTGTCCAGTTCGATCGCGGGTCCATCGAAAAACTCAAACAGTTTATCGATCAACACCCACAGACTTTTACTGATATGACCGGGATGTTCGAAGAACTGAAACGATGCGACCGGATTTACCGTGATTCGCTTCCCGACATCACTCACCACTTGTTTCGCTTGTTTTACAGCGGCCAACTGTGGTCAACCATTTTTTCAAGCGCGGTCACCGGCTACAAAGTACGCCAACTGGTCGACGAAAACGGCGAAACAAAACTGAGAAAATCGAAGTTCAAAACTTTTATCTTCTTTTTGATTGGTTTGATCCCGTTACTGGGCAGGGTCATAAGAAAATCATGGTGTCACGGCCAATGGCGAAAACACTATGGCGCTATCTTCAGTAATTTCGGATATTTAAAACGAGCGCTGAAGGCAAGGTCCGACGAGCAGATCATCCGCTGGCATCGGGCCGGGCGCATCAATCATACAAAAGCCGATAAAATGTCCGATTCGACGTTATTGTTTTTGTCCCACTGGTCCTTGTCGCTGCTGCCCGCGGGGCTGCACCGGTTCCTTACCGATTATCGTTTCGCGAAAGAAAAATTCTTTTATCTGACCGTCCGGCCGGTAAAACTGTATTTCAACGCCCAGTTAAGAGAACAATGGCTGCGTGACATGGTCGCCGACGGTCAGCGAAAACATATGCTCTCAGATGATGACGCCCGGACGATCCTTTCGCAGATCGATGAACCGTTCATTCAAAAGTATCTAAAAAGTCTTGCCGTTCACGTCTGTACCCTGCCCGTTACGCAAATCGTTTCCGTGGCCGTTGCGATTATTTTCTATATGATGCACCCGGAAATGCCGAAGTCCGAACGAATGCTCGCGGTCGGCGCGATTCTCGCCGCCTTTCAGGTTGTTCCTTTGTCGCCGGGTTCACTGGTTCGCGGACTGTATGTGCTCTACCTGGTCATCCGCGAACGCAATTTCAAGGATTACAATATCGCGGTTTTTCTGGGCTTTTTCAAATACGTCGGTTACCTGGCGTTTCCGATTCAGATGACTTATCGTTATCCCGCTTTGGCGCGCTTCATGGCCGGCCACTGGGCCACCGAAGCCGTCCACATCGTACCGGTCTTCGGGGAACGCGGCGCCCTGCTGGAACACTGGGTATTTTCGCTGTTTTACAATTGGCCTCTGACGATCCGCAGACGTATGAAGAATATCGCACGAATCAGGCAAAGCCAAAAAGCTCGCTACTGGCACATCCCGCTTATTATCGCCGCCGCTGCCGCTGTTTTAGGTTTGTCTGATTTTCACTGGATCAAAACCGCGTCCGTATTGCCCTCCCTCAGGCAGATCTGGTATCTAACAATTATCGTTCCGGTTCTTTGCGGCATTACGATTACTCTCGATGCCGGCGGTATGAAAATATGGAAAAGAATCGTCTCATCGGCTATCGCCGCTATCTGCGTCGCTTTGTTCTATACGCTTGTTACGTATACCTTCAGTGAATATTACGCCATTGAGCAGTTCAATCTTTTATCGAACGGGATCTGGAGAATCTTTATTTTCACCTTAATTTCGGTAATCTCCACGATTATTACCGAACTGAAACGGCCTGACCCAGAGTTGAAAAAGGGGTAATTTTATCAATTTTTAACAGTTATAATACTTGAAAACGCTCTCTTTATTTGAGAGAATCCTGTGCTGATACATTATGAGGCTTTGTGAAAGGAAACTATATGGCTATTGTTGCGCCTGCGAGTAAATACGCACGTAATACGGGTATTATCATCGCGTTGGTCGTTATAGGATTCGGCCTGTATTGCATTTATGACGGTTATTATAATCAGGAGTTTATCGAAAAACATACAAAAGAAGGCGTTCCTGACGGCACATTATCTTTTAATAGAAAAGCGCCGCCGTTTCTCATTGGAGCGGGCATCATTTACGGAATCATCACCTTTGTCGCTTCAAAAAAGAAGGTCGTCGCCGAAGAAAATGAGCTTATTATCGATGATAAATTGAAAATACCCTATGATGCCGTACAAAGCATTGATAAGACCCATTTTGAAAAAAAGGGTTATTTCATTTTTACCTATAAAGAGGATAATTCAGAAAAACAGTACAAGATAAGCGATCGGAAATATGATAATGTAAATGCTGTTTTGGATCATTTAGTTTCAAAATTAAGTTGAAATAAGGAAAAATGAACATAAAATCTGTTTAGCCGCAATATGCTTTTTTTGAGCTGTTGCGGTTTAACTTTGTTATTGAATCAGGAAGTAAAATAATGAATACATGTATTGTCGGTTTGCAGTGGGGCGACGAGGGAAAGGGAAAGGTGATTGACCTTCTCGCCGAAAAAAGCGATATTGTTGTCAGATACAACGGCGGGGCCAACGCCGGTCATACCGTGGTTGTTGGTGACGAGAAATTCGCCCTTCACCTGCTTCCCAGCGGCGTGATCAGACCGGATTGTAACTGCGTTATCGCAAACGCGGTTGTCATCGACCCGGAAGTAATTATAAAAAGTATCGCGATGCTCAGTGAAAAAGGGATCTCGCTTGACGGCAGATTGTTGATCAGTGAAAACGCTCATGTGGTTCTGGACTATCACAAGGCCGAAGATCAGTATAGAGAAAATGCACTGGGCAAACAGAAGATCGGTACCACCGCCAGGGGGATCGGTCCCTGTTACGCCGATAAGGTCGGTAGAAGTTATGCGGTCCGCATGGGCGATTTTAGGGATTTAGAGTCACTTAAGAAAAAGATATCGGCGGTGGTTAATTATAAAAATAAGATTTTTTACGCTCTTTATGATGCAAAACCGATCGATGCCGATGAGATTTTCAATAAATGCAAAATTTATGCTGACAAGCTGACGCAGTATGTAACCGATACCTCTGAGTTTTTACAAAAATCCATAACAAATGGAAAATCTATTTTATTCGAAGGCGCCCAGGGTACGATGCTCGATCTCGATCACGGCACATTTCCCTATGTGACCAGTTCTAATTCCTGTGCGTTGGGAATGCCGGCCGGTTCCGGTGTTTCTGCCAAACATGTTGATAAATTTATCGGTGTCTGCAAAGCCTATACGACGCGTGTCGGCGGCGGCCCCTTCCCCACGGAACTAAATAACGATACCGGTCAGTATATCAGGGATAAAGGCCACGAATACGGTACGACAACCGGAAGACCCCGACGCTGCGGCTGGTTCGACGCCGTCGTCGTGTCTTATGCCGCCACGATCGGCGCCATAGACGCCATCGCCTTGATGCACCTGGATACACTGGCGGGTCTTGAAAAAATACAAATTTGCAAAGCGTATGAGATAAACGGTAAACAAACAACCTTTTTCCCCGCCAATATCGACAGGCTCGCTGAGGCTGAGTGTATCTATGAAACCATGGACGGTTGGAGCGGGGATCTGTCCGATGTATCACGCTTCGACGATTTACCGCTCGCCGCTCGCAATTATGTAACCTGTATCGAAGAATTGACGAAAACCCCGATTACCATTGTCGGGGTCGGCCCGAAAAGAAGTCAGACTATTTTCAGATAACAGCGAAATCAGATGAGTGAATTGACAGAGAAAAATATGCTCGAAACAACCAG
>CAZNET010000077.1:0-9342 GCA_964571885.1 uncultured Pirellulales bacterium | reverse complement strand
GATAACCGTCTGACAACCAAAGAGCGTTACTGTAATCCCCTGAAAGGATATTATGACAACTGCCTGCATCACCGGATGCGATATACACCCAGGCTGTTTTGGTATATGCTCCGGCTGGCAAGATACCGCCGACATCAAGATAAGTGTCATTGTCAGTGCCGTTAAAATAATACGTACCGTGACCGTCAAAACCGCCGTCGGCAACCCACCAGACATCCGTCCCTCTTATGGCGTCGTTCATATTACCCGAAAAATCATAGAGTGAATTAGGTTCGTTTCCCTCCATCGGTAGATACAGTTTCATCATCGGCTCAAGAGGTGAACCGCTTTTGTCCCATGCCGTGGCCGCTGTAATAAAATCGCTGCCCAGATCATAGCTGCAGGTAATATTTTCATTATCCATATAATATCCGGAAATACTCGTAAGCCCCAGGTTGTAAACGGCAGCACCAAGGTAATCATTCAGCGCGTCAAACCATGCATCAGCCATTTTTTGATAACCGCCGTCATCCGGATGCACGGAGTCGGCCAGGTCATCCGGATAAAGAAGCGCATTTTCCATATCGACCAGAACAAGATCGTCACCGGCAGCGATGCGAGTCTGCACAATCGACGCGATACCGTTGTTATAAGCGATCGTCTGCGGATTCTTCGTGTCACCTCTCAAAATGATCCGCGCGACAAAAACCTTGACCGGATTGGCATAATCCTGCTCATACCTATCAATCTCATCCAGTATGTCGTTGACTTCCTGTGCATTTTCACCGCCTCCGCTGACATCATTCGTCCCGATGTGCAGCAATACAATATCCGCAGGATTAGTGACCAGCCAGCCGTATACCTGTCCGAGAATATCGTCCGTTCCGGATTTATCCGCATGCCAGCCGCCGTGACCTTCATGGTCTTTATCGAAGTCACTCGGGATACCGCTGTTCTGTGTACCGACAAAATTCACATCATAGCCCGTATTGACAAGCTGCTGGTAAAGAGATCGCCGATAACCGGTATCATCTGTACTGCCCGCAGCGCCGTCTGTGATCGAGTCACCCAACGGCATAATACGAATAGGAACATTGGGATCATTCGGTTCTTCACTGCCGTAAATATCCAGTATTTCGCTATAAGAAAGAGCCCGGTCAAAAAGCATGACATTATCGATTTTACCGTCAAAAGGGTATTCTCCCGTCGGCGGATTTCGACCGATCCAAACATCAGCGTTGGGGTCCTGTGTTAGGGTTCCTGATTTTGCCGAACTTCCAACTTCAGCGCCATCTTTGTAAAGAATCATTTCACTGCCGTTATAAACGGCAACCACATGAATCCATTGATCGGTAGCAAGAGATCCTGACGTTGCAATTAAGGTGGATGTGCTGCCATCCGTTTTTAACCTGAATCTCAGCTTCTCGCCGCCAGAAGCAACAGTGCTTATCATGAAGTAATGATCTCCGGATGAAGTGCCTAACGCTTTACTGATGATTCGCGGATCATTGCCATAGCTGTCAGCCTTGAACCAGGCAGACAGTGATATCGCATTTCCAGTGACATCGAAATTGCCGACATCAACATAATCATCCAAACCATCCAATAAAAGCACTTGACCGTCTATATCAATATCATTAACAGTTGTAGCGCCATTATACAAAATGCCGTGATGAGTTCCTGTCTCATCATTGGCATCGCCGTCAAACGTCCATAATGATATATAATCCGTTGGACTATCGGCATCTACGGTATTTAGAAAAAGAAAAAAGAAAACCACGAAAATTAAGTAATAAACTGAACTTTTTGGATATACTCTGAAATGATACATTATTACACCTCCTGAATAAATTGTGTTGATGTGATGAAATATTTATGTGCGAATAACATAGTTCTTCCCGTCCTAAGTTAAAATGGTGAAATTGATTAAAGGAGTCAAATCCAGAATCAACGGAATGTTGGCCCCTCCTGGTTAATCAATAACATCCGCATATATATCCTTATTTGAACAATATTAAACCAAGACCAAATATCTGTCAAGAAAATTCCGGACAAATTCACACGAATTAATAACTTTTTTAAAAATTAGCTAAAAAAACGGGATTAGTACGCTTTTAAGAAGTGTTATTTGGAATACAAGACTTGGATATATTCGTATCTTGAGCACCTAAGCATATTGCAACAAAAAGGTTACATGTATAATGCTCAAATGGACATTGGATTCTATATCCATTAGACTAATGGCTTTAATATCCTGAAAAAAGAAGGCGGGTCGGGAAGTGCGACATAGGATCGAGAACGCGCCCAGCCAAAAAAGAGGCTTTGTCAATAATCTTCTGTTGTTGCAAGTGTCACAGCAAGTGTCACAGCAGGCTCTGGCTGATTGTTTTGTTTGTAGTTCAGATAAAAGATAGCACATGAAAAAAGCCGGATGTCACCATCCGGCATTGAACGCGCCCGGCAGGACTCGAACCTGCAACCTTCGGATTCGAAGTCCGCAAGCCAAAAAACACAAGCACCGCTAAATAAACAAGTTACCAAACCACTTACTGCCAACTGTAGCACCAGCTTACAAAAAAATCCAGAAAATAGCCAAAAATCGGCTGATAATCTGCCGGATGATTTAGCGGAAATTGTAGCGGTCTGGCCTTCACTGCCGGAACATATCAAAGCTGCAATTAAAGCAATGATAGAGACGTTCAGGGCAAATTCAAAGTAGCAGTTATGTAGTCAATATGTGTGCAGAATCCTTAATGATTTCGGTAAAAAAACGGACAGAAAAATATGGGTAGATATTATTTTGATGCAAAAACCACTGTTGAAGAAGCTACGCAGTTTAGCATATTCAAGCTGAAAGAGTTTGGCTTGCTACGTGGTTATGCCGCTACGACCTTAACTTGGACACGCAAACTATCCGGTCATAAAAGCTCTATCGGTATAGTAGTCGATACGGAAAACCTATACGCAAAGGTCAACTACGCTATCACCGACCGAAACACAGACGAAAAAACAGATTATGACTACAAAATCAGCCTTACAACAACGCCCTGTAATTTCGGGGGCAAGCGCTACTGGTTTATCTGTCCGTTAAGTGTGAACGGCGTATATTGCGGACGCAGGACGGGTACGCTTTATCTTGCTTCGGGCGGACGTTATTTCGGCTGTCGGCATTGCTATAATCTGTCTTATGAGAGCCGGAATGAATGCCGCTTAGGACGGTTCGGCCAGTTAGGATATGTTTTGAAGGCTGATAGGCAATACGAAGAGCTTTACAAACAAATTAAGCGGTGGACTTGGCAAGGCAGGCCGACAAGGAAAGTACGGAAATTGAAAGCTCTTGAACAAAAAATGAATCGGGCAATTTCTTTGAGTGAGAGATTTCTTTTGGATTAAACAACGGCTTTAATAGCCGGATGTATGAATTTAGGGGATAGGGGGTATTCGATTTCTACAATCGCTCGAAATATAGACCGTGTGTGCAGCGTCCTCTTTTTTTTGTCAAAAGTCGGGATGGGGGATAAGCCCTTGAGATAAGGCGAAACAGCAGCAGCTCTATCACGCACGCGCGTAGAAATTTGCAAAAAAGATGTTTCCTGTCAGAATCTTAACCACGCCCCCCGACCCGTCTGCGATACTACCGGTACATAGGCCGTCTGCCGAGAGAGAGTGTTTTTGCGGTTTAACTGTCCAGCGGTGCGGATAAATGAAAATTGTTGTCAAGCGTCCATAAATACGTATAATATCACTTCAAAAAGATACGTCAGGGACGATAAAATGGCAAATCAAGAAAAGATAAGTTTACTGGACGAGTTAAAGACGCTCTTAGGCAAAGATAAGCGGTTTATTGCTGATGGACTGCTATTAAAAAATACCATAGTAGAACACGCCTTAAAGCTGGATAAAGACCTTATAAAACGGCTTTTATCAAAGAAACAGATTAAAGAGCATTTCTTTTGTGATATTGACGGAACGCTGGTTTTCGATAAGGATAAATTCATATCCTTTGTCGATAATAAACAATTTCTGCCGGACTCATACACCGCTTTCAAAAACAAAATCGGCCTTACCCTTGACGGCAAAGATGACTATCTAAAAGAGCGAAAAGACGTAACGCTTGTCTGGCCTTATAAGGATTGTGTTTTAGAGGGCGGGCAAACCAAAGAAGACCAGAAAAGGAACGAGATTTTCTGGAACGAGACATTAGCACCGGACGAAATAGACCTATTGACCGAGCCGAAGGTTTTAACGAATTTCAAGCGGTTCGATAAGGACGGTGAACATAAGGCAAGCGAAGTTAAGACAGAAGATAATCTTATCATAAAAGGAAACAATCTGCTTGCCCTGCACAGCCTGAAAAAGAAATTTGCTGGTAAAGTCAAACTGATTTATATCGACCCGCCGTATAACACTGGGGGCGATACAGAAGCATTTACCTACAATAATTCTTTTAAGCATTCTACTTGGCTTACTTTCATAAAAAATAGACTGGAAATAGCAAAGGCCTTTTTACGTATAGATGGCTTTATTGCTATAACAATAGACCACGTTGAATTGTTTTATTTAGGAACTTTAGCCGATGATATTTTCGGTAGAGAAAATAGAGTAGGAATTGTTTCAATTGTTCACAAACCAGAAGGAAGAAATCAAGAAAAGTTTTTTGGTACTTCCAACGAGTTTATGCTTGTTTATGCCAAAAACAAGCAAAGAGCCAATTTTGAAAAAGTCGTTTTAGATACTGAGCAGCAAGAAAGATTTGATGAAGAAGACGAAAAAGGAAAATACAGGTTAAAGAATTTTATTAGATTAACAGACGGGAAATACAGCTTGAGAGAGAATAAACCTTCTCATTATTACCCTATATATATCAGTAAAGATTTAACTAAATTCAGTATCGAAAAAATTGATGATTATGAAGCAATTTATCCAATCACAGAAAGCGGCGTTGAAAGGACTTGGAAGACAAAGGGTGGTACGTTTAAAAAACTTGAAGAAAACGGCAACATAGTAGCAAAAAGAGAAAAAGACAAAGTTGTTATTTATGAAAAACTTAGAGAAGACCAAGTAATAAAAACCCACTGGATTAAGAAAGAATATCACGCATACCACTTTGGAACGAAGTTGTTAGAGCAAATTTTAGGAGAAAAAGCGTTCAGCTTTCCTAAATCTTTGTATGCTGTTTTGGATACAATCAAAATAATGACATCACAAGATGATATAATTTTAGATTTTTTCAGTGGGAGTGGCACTACTGCACACGCCGTATTAGAATTGAATAAAGAAGATGGTGGAAATAGAAAGTTTATCATAGTTGAGCAATTAGATGAACATATAGGGATTTGCCAAGAACGGTTACAGAAAGTTATCAAAAACAACAGTCAAGGTGATTTTGTCTATTGTGAATTGCTCAAGTGGAACGAGGCATACATCGACAAAATTCAGAGGGCAAAGACTAAGGCCGACCTTGCTAAAATATGGGCGGTTATGAGGGAAAAGGCTCATATCAGCTATAAAATTGACATAAAGAAAATTGATGAAACGACAGCCGAGTTTGAAAAGTTAGATTTTGAAGACCAAAGGCGGTTTCTGCTTGAGGTACTCGATAAGAACCAGCTTTATGTAAATTACTGCGAAATTGACGATACCGATTATAAAATCAGCACAGAAGATAAAAAGCTAAACAGGCTTTTCTATGGGGGGAAATAATGCTGTTTGAAGATTTTGATTCGGTAGTTAAGGTTGCGGGAAAGAATTTCTTCAAACGGTCAGTGCCGGAATATATCGCAGGCAATCTTAATTCCGCTTTTGAGCTTCGAGAGTATCAGAAAGAGGCAATCGGGCGATTTATCTATTATTTTTCAGAATATGAGCAAAAAAAATGGCCTGTCCAGCTTCTTTATCATATGGCGACAGGCAGCGGCAAAACGCTGATTATGGCTGCTTCTATTTTGTATCTATATGAGCAGGGATACAGAAATTTTATTTTCTTTGTCAACAGCACAAACATAATCGAAAAGACACGGGATAATTTCCTTAATCCGTTATCGAGTAAATATCTTTTTGCCCAAAAGGTTTTTTCGGGAAATAAGCAGCTTAGGATTAAAGAGGTTGTAAACTTTGAAGCGGTCAATCAGAACGATATAAACATACTGTTCAGTACGGTTCAGGGCTTACATTCACGGCTTAACACGCCAAGAGAAAACTCAATCACTTATGAGGATTTTGAAGAGCAAAGAATTGTTCTTATATCCGATGAGGCGCACCATATAAATACGCTTACCAAGAGCCTTCATAAACAGAAACTATTAAAAGAAGAGGCAGAGGAAATAACAAGCTGGGAAGGGACAGTAAATAAAATATTTAAGGCTAATCCTGAAAATATAATGCTGGAGTTTACCGCTACAGCAGGACTTGAAGACTCAGCCATTAAAGAAAAATATGATGACAAAGTAATTTTTCAATATTCCCTAAAAGAATTCCGGCAGGACAAATTCTCAAAGGATGTTGATGTATTGCAGGCTGATTTAGAGCCGATAGAGCGGGCTTTGCAGGCGGTAGTTTTGAGCCAGTACCGGCGCAAAGTAGCTGAAAGAAGCGGTATTCAGTTAAAGCCGGTTGTCCTGATGAAGTCCAAGACCATAGCTGAATCACAGGCGTTTGAAGAGCTTTTTAAGAATACTATTAAAAATCTTAAAGCAACGGATTTACAAAGGGTAAAACCGCAGGCTTCAAACGGGGCGTTGAAGAAAGCGTTTGATTATTTCAGGCAGGAAAAAATCACTTTAGGCAATCTTGTAAAAGAGATTAAAGCCGACTTTGCAGAAAACAGGTGTCTATCGGTAAACTCAAAAGATGACAGTGAAGAAAAGCAGCTCATAGTAAATTCACTTGAGGATTATCACAACCAATACAGGGTGATTTTTGCAGTTGATAAACTAAATGAAGGCTGGGACGTTCTTAATCTTTTTGATATTGTCCGGCTGTACGAAACAAGAGATTCAAAAAGCGGCAAACCTGGCCGGACTACCATATCAGAAGCGCAGCTTATCGGCAGAGGCGCAAGGTATTTCCCGTTTAGGGTGAACGGTGAGCAGCAAGACAGGTTCAAACGAAAATTCGATGACAATCTCGAAAACTCTTTGAGGATAATCGAAGAGCTTCACTATCACAGTTCGCATAACCCCCGCTATATCAGTGAGCTTAAACGGGCTTTGGTGCAGACCGGCATTATAGCTGAAGATGAAAGAACGGTTGTCGGAAACCTTATAGTCAAAGACGATTTCAAAAAGACGGACTTCTGGGAAGTCGGTAAGATATATCTGAATGAACGAAAAAAGTTTGACCGTAGCGGTCTTTTCGGACTGGCTGATATGGATATAAAACCGCAATATAAATACAACATCAAAACAGGCCAGATGCAGGAAATAGCTATTTTAGAGGACTCAGAAGAAAAACCGGCTTATAAGTACGGAGGACAGAAAGCTTATAAGATTATTGATTTTGGCTGTAACCTTATCAGAAAAGCTTTACAAAGAAATGACTTTTATCAATTTTCAAATCTAAAGAATTACTTTCCAAAGCTAAATTCAGTCACTGAATTTATAAGTGGAGATAAAAATTTAGGACAGGTCGAGGTAGAAGTTTACGGCAGTGATGAGCAAATTCAAAATTTGGATCCCAACCAGAGGCTTGATATAACCGCTAATGTCCTAAATGAAATAAAAAGGCAGCTTGTCGATAGTTTCGTAGAGTATATAGGCACAAAAACTTTTAAGCCGAAGGACATAAAAATTATCGTCAAAAACAAACAGCTTAAAATTGTGCTGGACGAAACCAGCGACAGGGAAATCGGCAGGGCGATGTCCCGGCCGAAAAATCAGAACTTGTTTTTGGATTTGAAGAAAAAGGATTGGTATATCTATGAAGAAAACTTCGGAACAAGTGAAGAGAAATTCTTTGTTAAATTCATAGACAGTATATACAAAAAGCTGAAAAAAGAATTTGCAGATATGTATCTTTTGCGAAACGCAAGGCTGTTTCAACTTTTCCGATTTTCAGATGGCAAGGCTTTTGAGCCGGATTTTGTGCTTTTTTTGAGAAAGAAAAGGGCAAAGAAATATATCGTATATCAGCTATTCATCGAGCCAAAGGGACAGGTGTATATGGCTAATGACAAGTGGAAAGAAGATTTTCTGCTGGAAATAGAAAAAGAACATAAGCTGAGCAATCTATTTGAAAACGAAGAGTTTAAGCTGTTCGGGTTACCCTTTTATAACGAAAGCCGAACAAAAACAAATTTTAGAAAAAAACTCGAAGAAACTTTAGCGGTTAAAATATAAATTACTTTCAAAGAGGGTTGATTATGAGCCGGAATTATTCACCGAAAACATTTTTAAGGCAAACGCCTAATCATATACTCAAAGAGTATTTCAGTCGGAAAGAGTTGCTCGGCGATATTGACTTCGACAAACTGGGGGATACAGAGACAGAGCCTGTCTTTGAAGCGATGAACGAATTATCCGGCAAACAGCGAAATGATATAGAGGCGGAATTTCGGCAGATAAACGAAATGTGCTATGAAAAAGGGATTATGGTTTTGATAGAGGAAGCCGGTTCTGTTTATCATAATATAGACTTAGTGCCGATTTTTGAGCCGATGAAAAATCATTATGAAAAAGCCTTCTGGGTTTTTCTGAATCATCCCGTTATTTTTGAAATTGCCTGCGATTTGGCCTATATGGATAGTCTCGGCTCGTGGAGCAGCCGTAAGGTTGGAGCGGGGTTAGTGCCTGCTGTAGAAGAGAAAGACAAGCGGAATTTAGCCGATGCGATAAGCGATTTTTATAAAAAGCAGGGGCGGGGGCAGCGCTGCCACCCTGATAACTATTTGCGACAACAGCCGGAAAGACACTGCTATTTTGTTTATCCCGAAGATTATGCTACTACGGAATTAGGTTTTGATGATGAGGGTAAATTTTATCATCGGTTAAGAAAACCCGCTTTTGAGGTGATTTTTGTTTACCGTCCTGAAAGCGGTGTTTTGGAAGTCAGCGCTAAAGGTGGAAAGAAGGTTGTCGAGGCATTACAGGAAATTTTCTGTAAAACCATTTTAGGGCTGGACGGTTTGCCGAAGCTGGAAAAAAGACATTTTGATTTATCAAAGCTCAGTGATAAGAGCCTAAAGTTTGTTACAGAACCGGCGGACGGGATTGAAAAAGTTATACTGAGAATGCTTCGTCTGGATTTGCAGGGAATCGGCAACAGGCGGATAACGCTTGAGGCAACCGGAGACGGACAGCCGGTTCATACGCTGATTGAAAGAGCATTAAACAAATCAAATATATCTCTCGATAAGGCTGTTATTAC
>CAZNET010000076.1:0-9431 GCA_964571885.1 uncultured Pirellulales bacterium | reverse complement strand
AGATGAGGACGGCCGCGAGCAGATGAATCTGCTGATGACACGGGTTGACCGGATGCACAATCTTATTGACGGCATTCTTCAGTACTCAAGAGTCGGCCGGGTGGAAGATGAAAGGGTGGAGGTTAACCTTGGCAACCTGCTGCCGGAGATCATCGATATGGTTTCAGCACCGGAAAATATTGATATCAGTATCGAAACACGAATGCCGACCATTTATTGCGGCCAGACGCGAATCAGTCAGGTCTTTCAGAATCTGCTCAGTAATGCCGTTAAATATAATGATAAACCGAAAGGCCTTATTAAAGTCGGCTGTGAGGATCAGGGACAGTATTGGAAGTTTTATGTATCAGATAACGGCCCCGGGATCGAAAAAGAACATCACGAAAAAATATTCAAAATATTCCAGACACTTTCCGCGCGCGATGAGTTCGAAAGTACGGGTGTCGGTTTAACGGTCGTCAAAAAGGTAGTGGAACTCTATGGAGGAACGATTTGGGTTGATTCCGTTCTTGGAGAAGGAACAACATTTTATTTTACGCACCCCAAATATACGAAAGGAAAGAAAAGTGAGGAGCTTGAAGCCAATATTACTGGTTGAAGATGATAATGTTGATGCGATGACGGTAAGACGAACTCTCAAGGAGCTCAATATCGTCAATCCGCTGATCCATAAGATCAACGGTCAGGAAGCGTTGAGTTATCTCGAAGATGCGGAAAATATAATGCCGAGTGTTATTTTTCTCGATTTGAATATGCCCAGAATGAACGGCCTGGAGTTTCTTAAGCATGTAAAAGATAACAATCGCTTAAAAACGATACCGGTCATTGTTTTGACCACTTCAAAAAATGAAGACGATGTTTCAGAAAGTTTTGATCAAAGTGTGGCCGGCTATATGATAAAAGATGTCGATTATGATATGTTTGTTGAAGTGATCAAGGCGATAGATATTTATTGGACGTTAAGTGAATTGCCTGACGGAGATTAACAAATGAGCGGTAATCAGAATACATGTCAGTCTGTTGAGCAGAAACCTCAAAGTCAAATAAACGAGGATGTGGCAAAAGAGCTTGAAAAAGTCAAAAAAGAAATGAAGGATTTTGTTTATATCATCTCACATGATCTGAAGGCGCCTTTGCGCGGTATTAAGACATTGGCCGGCTGGATTGTTTCGGATTATGCCGACAAGCTTGACGATGAAGGAAAAGAACAACTGACGCTGCTTTCCTCCAGGGTCGATCATCTGCATAATTTAATCGAAGGAGTGCTTCAGTATTCCAGGATCGGGAGGATCACAGAAGAAAAAACCATGGTCGATGTCAAAGAAGCTGTCGATGAGGCGATCCGTGTCGTCTCACCCTCCGATCAGATCTCGGTGGATATTGGCACCGAACTTCCGCGTGTTTATGCCGAGAGAAAAAGGATGGTTGAAATCTTTCAGCATTTAATTTCGAATGCCGTAAAATTCAATGATAAAGCAAAAGGCCAAATCGACATTAATTGCGTGGAAGATTCGGATAATTTCAAATTCAGTGTTGCTGACATCGGCCCTGGAATCGCCGAGGAACATTATGAAACGGTTTTTATGATTTTCCGTTCGGTTACCGAAACGAAAGATGAAAATGCTCTCGGCATTGGATTGACATTGACAAAAAAGATCGTTGAAACCTATGGAGGTGAGATTTGGATTGAATCCAAACCCTGCGAAGGGACGACTTTCTTTTTTACTTTACCAAAACATATAAAATATATGAAGGAGTTTAATCATGAGTCTTAATCAAAAGACTGTTTTACTGGTTGAAGATGACAGCGTTGACGCTTTGACGGTAAAACGAGCATTTAGCGATTTGAATATCACAAACCCTCTGGTGCATGTGACCAATGGCGAAGAGGCGTTGCAATATCTCAACAATCCGGACAATCCCAGACCCTGCGTCATACTTTCCGATTTGAACATGCCGAAAATGAACGGTATTGAATTATTGGCGGAATTGAAGAAAGATGCTTTGCTGAAAAAGATACCGTTTATTGCCTTGACTACTTCAAAGGATGAACAGGATGTCGTAGGCAGTTTCAAAAACAACGTTGCCGGCTATATGGTCAAGCCGGTGGACTATCAGAAATTTGTCGAAACGGTCAGGGCGATTAATTTATACTGGACATTAAGTGAACTTCCGGACGGAGAGTGATAAATGAATTCCGTAAAGTATAAAATTTTGCTGGTTGAAGATGATCAATTGGACCAAAAGGCCTTTGAAAGGGTCGTGGATGAAAAACAGCTGCCTTATGATTATACCATCGCCGATTCGGTGACAAAGGCAAAAGATGTTCTGCAAAGAGAGTCTTTTGATGTCATTATTTCCGATTATGCTCTGGGGGACGGCACCGGATTCGATTTATTAGCTCTTGTCAAGGATATCCCGTTTGTGCTTGTCACCGGAACGGGCGATGAAGAACTCGCCGTCAAGGCCTGGAAAGAAGGTGCCTCGGACTATTTGATCAAGGACCTGCAGAGAAATTATCTCAAAACCGTGCCCGTTACCATCGATAATGCGATCAAACATAAACAAATCGGAGAAAAGCTCCATTTGCTGTCGTCGGCGATGATGAGCACGCAGGACAGTGTGTGTATTACGGATATGGATGATAAAATTATTTTTGTTAACAAAGCGTTCTGTAAAACCTACGGCTATCACGAAAAGGATGTTTTGGGAAAAGACAGTAATATACTCTGGATGCCGCACAGTAATTACACACGCAGTGTATTTCAAATCGTAGGCAGTGCGTGGGAAGTCGGTTTCTATCATAAACGAAAGGACGGAAGTGTTTTTCCTGTTTCCTTATCGCGCTCGATTGTAAAGGATTCCAAGGGAAGAGATATCGCGATTGTCGGCGTAGTGCGTGACATTTCGGAACGTATTTTGTTCGAAGAGTCGCTGCAAAACGATAATATACAGGTGAAAGAGCAAAATCGGCTTCAGCGGGAACTGGCGGTCGCTTTTTCCAATAAGTTGATCAATGTCATTGTTGAAGTGAAGGCGTTAATGATCAGGATTGTGGAAGTGTCCTCACAGCATCAAATCAGTGATGTAAGTGATTTAACCGCGAAGTTAAAGAACAAGCTTGACAGATTAAATAACATTGTTCTCGATTACTATGATACCGCGCAGATCAGTTCAGAAAAGATGAAAATTGAATTTTCCGAGTTATCGTTGCGGTCGGTAGTACGTGAAATTCTTAAAGCGCTGGCCCCTTTGGCCGCTGATAAGCAAATAGATTTTGATGCTTCAATGCCTTCATCCAGTCCGGAACTGGATACGGACTGGAACAGAATCCTGAGAGTCCTGAAAAGCCTGATAAGTGACATACAGGCACAGGCGGATATTGCGGAGAAGCGGTTATCGTCACAATGAAATAATGCCGGAAAACTGTTTAATAAAAAGAAACAACTGAAATAAGACCGTTAACTTTATCGTTTTGAAACTATGTCACTGAATAAAAAATATTCAATAATGCTGATAGAAGATGATCCGGTGGATCGGTTGGCGTTTAAAAGAACAGTCAACGGCAGCGCTTTGCCCTATGACTATGAAATGACCGATTCCGTAGCAAAAGCGAAAGCATTACTGAAGGAAAAAAAATTCGATGTCGTTATTGCCGATTATAACCTCCCGGACGGAACAGCATTTGATATCTTCGATTGGGTCGGTGATGCGATTACCATTTTTGCCACCGGTGCCGGCGATGAAGAATTGGCCGTCAAAGCTATGAAGTCCGGCGCCTACGACTATCTGATCAAGGACCATTCCCGTAATTATCTGAAGGTCCTGCCGGAGAGGATCCGCAAAGCGATTCAACATAAGCAGGCCGAAGATCAGTTAAAACAGTATCATGAGAATCTCGAATTATTGGTCAAAGAACGCGCCGAAGAACTCGCCAAAGAAAAGGAAATGCTCTCGGTTACATTATCCAGTATGGGAGACGGGGTGGTTGTGACCGATGCGGATACGCGTATCGTCTTATTTAACAAAGTGGCCGAAGACCTTAGCGGATGGAAATTCACCGAAGTGGAAGGACGCCTGGTTGAGGAAGTCATTAAAATAGTCGACGATCACACGAACGAACAAAAGACAGATTTTGTTGACAGAGTTCTATCTTCCAGGAAACTCGAAACCGGCAGTTTCACGGATTCGCTGGTCTCGAAGGACGGCAGGCTGTGTCCTGTCGCGCTGACCGGCGCTCCGATGTGGGATCATGATGGTTTGCTGATGGGCGTCGTGCTTGTTTTCCGCGATGTTTCGAGCGAACGGGAGATCGACCGGATGAAAACCGATTTTGTTTCTTCCGTTTCTCATGAACTTCGCACCCCGCTGACGTCGATCAAGGCTTATATATCCACCATCATGCGTGACGATACTATGGACGCTGAAACCCGGAAGCATTTTCTATCGATCATTAATGAAGAATCGAATAATCTTTTGAATCTGATCGAATCGCTACTGAATGTTTCGCGATTAGATTCCGGCGGGGCCCAAATGATTAATCAGGACATTGATATGTCAAAGCTAATCAAGCAAATTTCGCTGGCATTGAAACCGCAGGCTGATAAAAACAATGTTCAAATGGTTATCGATGTCGGCGACGATCTTCCGCAGCTCACAGGGGATGAATCCAAGATTCAGTCGGTGGTAACGAATCTGGTGAGCAATGCGATCAAGTTCACGCCGTCCGGCGGTAAAGTGACGATTCTGTCACGGGTACTCGGCAATGAACTGATTATTCGCGTTTCCGATACGGGTGTCGGGATCCCCAAAGAAGATCTGAAAAAGATTTTCGATCGATTTTACCGGATCCATCGTCCCGGCAAACAGATCCAGGGGACCGGACTCGGACTGGCGATCGTCAAGAAAATTATCGACCTGTGCGGCGGGCGTATCGAGGTCGAAAGCGAAATCAGCAAAGGGACAACGTTTACCGTCGCATTGCCGGCCACCACACAAATCCCGCAGTACGTTATCAGCGATTAATCATTACCCTGAGTCGTTTAAATAGCTCATAGGTTTGTTCTGTTGATTATGAGTGCCGCTACCGTTCTAATTCAACGACCCAGACCGGTTTATCGCTGTCGATGCGCAGGGTGCCGTTTTGGACGGTTCCGCCGCCGATCCTGTTCATGCCCCAGTCCCGAAGCGTATAGGTCATCCCGTCGATCGCGTCGGCCTTGACGGTGACACCGACACGGGCGACCTGCACCGGTTCTTTGCCCTGTTCGCCGACCCAGGCGCCCCAGAACTCCCGCGGCGGCACATCCATCGGACCGTGTTGGTACATGCCTTTTGCGCTTCGAGTCAGATCGAGTTCGTATCCTTTATTGAAGCTCGTGCTCAGGGCCGTCAGGACCGCCTTTTCGGTTTTTGATAATGGTTTACCGTCGGTCGATGCCAGGGTGACGGCGATATACTTTTCGTCTTCTGTTACCGGGTAGGAGATGCCGTCGGGATTGTTTATTTCGATGTCAGTTAATGTTACGCCGTTATCGAATGTGATTGTGTCGCTGCCGTAATCGGCAAGAAAGCCGCTGTAAGCCGCGGCGGCCGGTGACTGCATTTTCAGATACCCGTTGTGCCAGTCGAATACGATCTGTTCATGCGGCGTAAGGGGACATGATTCGTAAACGTTCGGCCGGACGCTCGGACCTTCGAGCTTGTTTTTTTCCATGGTCGGATCGACATGAAGCCTCGTGCCGTAGCGATAGGTCGTGCCGATGAACTGTTCGCGATAGTCACCGTAACTTTTTCCGTAATCCATGCTGACCGGGTCGTACAGACTTTTGCTGCCGAAGGTGTAAACGGTCGGTTTCGGTGCCGGCTTGATCAGCTTGTTTTTGAAAATTTCTGCCGCCGACCGCATCGATCCCAGCAGGACTTCGTCGTTGCCGTATTCGAGGTAGTCGTGGCCGATATGAAGTTTGCGCCCTTCGAACGGGTCGTCTTTCGTAAAATCGTGCGGCCTGCCGTAGATGTGCCAGCAGATAATGCTCCAGTCCTGGATACTCGCCAGGGCCGCGACTCGCAGCGGATATTCCACTCGGTATTTCGTTCGGCAGTCCAGGTTAGTTTCGTAAACAAAATGCGGAATATTCAGCCCCGTGGACTGTTCGAGCCAGGGGACACCCCAGCAGGTTCTCGGAGATTCGTCCAGCGCGCTGAAAAACGGATATCGCTTGTGGCTCGGATCGTGTCCCATGCCTTTCCAGTAGGAACAGGTTGACACGGCGTCGGCGAACTGGTGCATATAGGTTGATTGAATACGGAATGAGTTGCCGCTGTCGTGCAGTGTCGGACTGAGCCGGCAACTCTTGCCCATTTTGTGGATCGCTTCTTCGACGCGTTCCTTGTGGCCGATCAACAGCTCATTCGAGAACGCAATGACATCGGCGCCTCGCTGCCAAGTGAAATCCTCACGCGAATATTCCTGGTCGCGTCCCTTGAGCGATTCGATGATCGCGGGGTTGGCGTCGTTGAGGACCACATCGCCTTTTTGCGGCTTGGCCAGCGGCACCAGCATGACCGTTCCTTGTTCCAGTGACTCACCATCCAATAGAAAACCCCATGCCTTCGTTAGTTCCGAATCGGTTTTGTATTTTCGTTTGAGAAAATTATTCCATTTGGCGATCATATTATTGCGGAAATAGGAAGGCAGATCCGTCCAGTCGCCGTTAAAGAAGTGACGGTAGGGAAAATGCTCGTTGGTGATCTCCCAGACGACGATCTGCGGGTCGTCGCCGAGTCGCAGGACGTCTTTATATTTATTCGGGAAATCGGCCACCATGCCGTAGCGTTTGATCTGCAAGGCTTCAAACCGCGGATCGAGCGAACGCAGCAGCCATCTGCCCGCCCGCCGCATGTCGAGAGCGCCTTTTTTCTTACTGGAATTGTCAGAGTTAATCAGTTCGGTCAAGCCCTGTTTCCACTGCCTGGCCGTTGCCGGGTCGTCGATGATATCGACATCGTCGGGTTTTATCACGCCGAGTTTGTTGATCGAGCTCATCCATACCTTGATTCCCGCTTTGTCAAGTTCGTTTAGATAATAGGCGATCAGGTCCGCGGCTGAGCCGTCGCCGATCTCATAATCGTGATCGAAGACCAGCGGCGGTGTCACGCGGTCGCCGCCGAATTCCTGAATTCTTAAAAGGTTAAACCCCAGATCGCCGATGCGTTTGACCATTCCGTCGATCTCGGCTCTTGCCTGCGCGACTTTTTGTTTGCGCTGTTCGGGCGAGTCGGAGTCTTTGATCCTTGCACCTCTGCCGACGACATGGCCGATGAATCCCCAGAAGCGGACCTCTTCGCCGTCCAGTTCGAGCCGGCCGTCTCTGGTCGCCTGGACGTATTGACTGTCCGGAATGTTCACATATGCAGGCAGATTTACAGAAAGCAGATTCAAAGCGATCATTGTAATGGTAATAATCAACGTTGTCTTTTTCATAAATGTGATGTCCTTTCCTGAAATAAATTTTTCTTCACAAAACACCAACCCCATTTTGACAGTTTATTGACTTTTAGTGCCGTTACTTAATTTCATTCCACATAAGTAAAGCAAGGGCTACTATACACTATTCCATGCCTATGTGTCCGTCATATCGTATTTAATTTTCGTACTTTTAGTAACAACCACAGATTAACACAGATTTTCAGGGATAGACAAAACAGGATACTGGAGTCAGGAGAGCACGAGAAGGTACTGTCGTGCGGATTTGATTGTGTTTTTTGGGGTTTTTTTCTTGACAAACCTTATTATTTTGGTTACATTGCGTATATTATCAGTCTATATGCAGCCGGGATTGGACATGTGTGTTTCGCCCCGACGGCAGTGACAGGAGATTGAGAACGAAGAAGAGGATAGCAGCCGACCTGGATCAATCCGCGTTCGGGTCCCTGTACAAACAAAAACTATTTATTCAGGAGAAGAGAAGATGAAAAAGGTTTTAGCGGTTTGTGTTTTAGTGTGTCTCATTTCAGGTTCGGCATTTGCCGATTCGTTCGGCACCGATGGTAATCAATTCGATATTGAGTTTGTGCCTATTTCAGGGGCTACGAATCCCACGAGCGGTTACGGTATCGTCAACAATGACTACCGGATAGGTAAATTCGAGATCACCAATGATCAATGGAACAAGTTCAAGGCGAATATCGCCCCGATGCAGGTAACCGGCAGCCCTTCATCTGCCTATGATGAGAATCCTTCCTGGATGGGAACAAACTTACCAACGAATAATGTAAGCTGGCTTGAGGCTGCCCAGTTTGTTAACTGGCTCAATACCTCCAAAGATCACGCACCAGCTTATAAATTCATTGGTGAGAAAGGAAACAGTACTTATGAATTTACACCATGGGAACCTACTGATGCAGGATATGATCCAGATAATCCCTACCGCAACAGCGAGGCGTACTATTTTATCCCGACAGAGGATGAATGGGTTAAGGCGGCCTACTGGAACGGAACGAGTCTGCAAACATTTGCTACGCCTGATGATACTTTACCTGTGAAAGGAGTGGAAAGTAACTACCATAATGTATTGGGGCAGTCCTGGGATGTCGGTAGCGGCTCGGAAGAACTCAACGGTACATTCGACATGATGGGCAATGTCTGGGAGTGGACCGAAACGCTGATTGATGTTTCCAATCGCAGCCTTGGTGGTGGCTGCTATGCCAACGGTAGCGCCACCCTCAGCTCGTCGTCCAGCTGGGGAAGCCGCTCCCCTGACCACGAGAACTCCAGTAGAGGATTCCGTGTCGCCTCCGTTCCTGAGCCCGCCTGCGCTTTGCTGTTTCTGGCGGGTATTGGTTTTATAAGGCGTCGTAAATATCGGGTATAGAAAGAGGAAGCATATACAAAGCTACGGCGGACAGGCCCGCCTGCGCTTTACAGTTCATAGCAGGTCTGGGTTTTTTACGAAAGCGACGAGATTGAGCGATTAACGGGACAGAATCAAAGCTACGGCGGACAGGCCCGCCAGTTTAGCGCTGCTTTGCTTAGGCGGATTGGTTCTTCGGTGCAGAAAAAGGCAATGAAAATTCCGCTCCAATATTTAATGTTAGCGCATAACTTATAGAGGCGGCTCAAGATGTCATTTCGACCGGAGCCGTGAACCGTATGGTTCATGGCGCAGCGGAGAAATCAATTTATAAAGGAATTTTCGAATAACAGATCCCTCGACAAGCTCGGGATGACATAATAGAAGGTGCAAAAATATTGAAAATTTTTGATTTTGGTGATGGATTTGGGCTATTTAGTCGATTTTTTTATAAAATAGGGCTTGTCAATGCGGCGGGCAGTCTTTACAATACGCAGTTGCTGATGCGGGTGTAGCTCAGCGGTAGAGCGTCACGTTGCCAACGTGAATGTCGTGAGTTCGAATCTCATCACCCGC
>CAZNET010000075.1:0-9484 GCA_964571885.1 uncultured Pirellulales bacterium | reverse complement strand
ATCCGGATCCAGTTCCATTAATATGGTAGGCAATCCCCCGACAATGTCAACAATATATTCAGAAGCCACCCCAAAACCTCATTTGGTTTGTAAATAGCCTTTTTTGCTTCTGGTCGGCGTCAGAAAAAAGCCGCCTTAGCTTCGGCTAAAGCTGATTTATCTTCCTTGCCAGAAACAAAAAATTCTTATTTTCAACCTCAAAGCAGATTTTGGGATGGCTTCTCGTTTTATCGCCGTCCACGGTTCTGCCGACACGGTTGCCCATTGGGTCGTTCGAAAAATTGATATAGCTGTAAGGTGAGTAGTCTTCTGATGTTTATTATGATTAAAAATTCGGCATGACGTTGCGAATATTCGATCATTACTTTAGTTTTCTTTGAGGATATCGTCGATCTTTTTTAGTTCTTCTTTTGAAAAGTCGGTGTTGTCAATGCACAGGGTGTTTTGGACGATCTGCCGGGGTCTGCTTGCTCCGATCAGGACGGAGGTGACCCGGCTGTCGCGCAGGACCCAGGACAGTGCCATCTGTGCCAGTGACTGGCCGCGGTCTTTGGCGATGTCGTTGAGGGCTTGGATCTGCTTCAAGGTCGCCTTTGTGAGGTCCTCTTCTTTGAGGAAGGTGCCGGATTTTGCGATGCGCGAATCTTCGGGGATACCTTTAAGATAGCGGTCGGTCAGCAGGCCCTGTGCCAGGGGCGAAAATGCGATGCATCCGACGCCGTTGTCTTCGAGCACTTTGAACAGTTTTTCTTCGGGTTCTCGTTTGAACATGGAATATTTGACCTGGTGGATGAGACAGGGTGTGCCGAGTTCGTTGAGGATTTTAACGGCTTTGTCAGTCTGTTTGTCGTCGTAATTTGAGATGCCCGCGTAGAGCGCTTTTCCCTGGCGGACGATCCAATCCAGGGCACCCATGGTTTCTTCGAGGGGTGTTTTGGGGTCGAAGCGGTGCGAGTAGAAGATGTCGACGTAATCGAGGCCCAGCCGCTGGAGGCTCTGGTCGAGGGAGGCGACGAGGTATTTTTTGGAGCCCCATTCGCCGTAAGGTCCGGGCCACATCAGATAACCGGCCTTGGTCGAGATGACCATTTCATCGCGGTGGGATTTGAAATCTTTTTTTAGTATTTGAGAAAACGTTATTTCGGCCGACCCGGGCGGCGGGCCGTAGTTGTTCGCGATATCGATATGGGTGATGCCGAGATCGAAGGCGGTGTGAATCATGTCCCGGCAGTTATCGAAGGGATCGTCGGTGCCGAAGTTGTGCCAGATACCGAGTGACACCGCAGGCAGCATCAGACCGAAACGGCCGCAGCGGTTGTATTTCATTTTCGAATACCGTGTTTCGGATGGTTTATATGTCATTTTTTCACCTTTGCCTGATCGGCGACTGAACTAATCGCTTTTTCAACAGCATCTTTATCCCCGAGATAATAATGGTTTGTTGCGTTCAAGTCATCATCTAATTCATAAATTAAAGGAATTCCGGTTGGAATATTCAGGCCGGGTATCTCGTCGTCGCCGATATCATCGAGGTATTTGACCAGTGCCCGCAGGCTGTTGCCGTGGGCCGAAATTAAAACTTTCTTGTTTTTTTTCAGCTCGGGGACGATCGCCTCATGCCAGTAAGGCAGAAATCTGTCAACGACATCTTTCAGGGATTCGACCAGCGGCAGTTCGTTCTCGCTTAGATCGTGGTATCTTGGGTCCTTGCCGGGATATCTCGGGTCGTTTTTTTCAAGCGCGGGAGGGCGGATGTCGTAACTTCTTCGCCAGATATGCACCTGTTGGTCGCCGTGCTTTTGTGCGGTTTGAGCTTTATTCAGTCCCTGCAGCGCGCCATAGTGACGCTCATTGAGCCGCCAGTGATTACAGACCGGCAGCCACATCAGGTCCATTTCATCGAGCACGATCCAGAGTGTCCGGATCGCGCGTTTCAAAAGCGACGTGTACGCGATATCGAAGGTGAAGTCTTTTTCTTTGAGTATTTTACCGGCTTGTTTTGCTTCGGCTGTTCCCTGCTCGGACAGATCGACGTCGGTCCAGCCGGTGAATTTGTTTTCTTTGTTCCATGTACTCTGGCCGTGTCTGAGAAGAATCAGTTTTATCATTTTCATATCTCCGAATAAATTACTCTGTATTCTACGAGACTGTTTGTTAAATGTGCTTTTCTAAATAATGTTATGACGATTATACAGTTTATAGCAAATAAGTTATGGGTGAAATGTATTAATTATTTCTTCATTTTAAAACAAAAGCATGAGTCATAGCGTAATTAGTATAAACAGAAGTTATATTATCATAAACATAATTAATAGGAATTTAAGCAAAATTAATATCCCGTTGATATTGAAATAAATGTATGTTATTATTCTATAAACACTTAACGAATGCTTAGCGGGGTTTTGTGATCCTTATTTGCTTAACGGAGTTTCGATTAATTGACGGATACTCCCAATCGTGTTATAATAAATTGTCTTATGGCAAAGACGACCAAGAAAACTAAAAGGAAGACTCGCTCATCGAAAGTCGAGGAAGTCAAATCGAAAAAGCCTTTTAAGAATTACAAAGAGGCTATGCGATATCTTTTTGACAAGACGGATTATGAGAGCCAGAAGACTCTGCGCTATAATGTGACGACATTTAATCTCGAGAGGATGAAGAAGCTTCTTTCTCTGGTGGGCAATCCTCACAAGAAAGTTCCGACGATCCATATCGCCGGTACCAAAGGCAAAGGCTCTACGGCGATGATGCTTGCGAAGATGCTCGAGTTTAACGATTATAGGGTCGGTTTGTATACGTCGCCGCATTTGATCGATCTTCATGAGCGAATCATGGTAAATTCCCAAATGATCAGCGAGCGGGAGATGTTCGATCTTTTGACGAGGCTTTATAAGCCGGTCGAAAAGCTGTCGAAGAAGGATCCGCCGACGTTTTTTGAAATTATGACGGCTGTGGCGTTTCTGCATTTCAGCGATGCCGAAGCGGATATTGCCGTGATCGAAACGGGCATGGGCGGTCGCCTTGACAGTACCAATGTTATTAAGCCTGAGCTGATCGGCATTACCAGCCTGAGTCTTGATCATATGCATCAGTTAGGTGATACGATCGATAAGATCGCGAAGGAAAAAGCCGGTGTTTTCAAGCCGGGTGTGCCGGTGATCACCGTTGAGCAGGAAGCCGGAGCGCTGTCGGTATTGAAGGCTGAAGCGGCCGCTGTTAAAACCGCATTGAGCGTGACCGGTAAGGATATCGATTTTTCGTACCGGTTCGAGACGTCGCGCGAGCACGGGCCGCATACGCGGATTTGTCTGGCGACGAAAAACAGCAAGTTCGATCATTTGCGCGTGCCGATGTACGGCCAGCATCAGGCGATCAACTGCGGTCTGGCATTGGCGATGCTGGACAAGCTTAAAGAGATCGGCTATGAGATCGATAATGAAAAGGCCGCGGTGGGTCTTGGCGAGGTCAGGCTGCACGGCAGGATGGAAATGATCTATGAGGACCCGCGGATCATGATCGACGCGGCTCACAATGCCGCGAGCATGAAGGCGCTGATCCACGCGATCGGGCAGAATATTCCTTATGATTCGATGGTCATTATTTTCGGCTGCAATAGCGACAAAGATGTCAAGGGTATGTTGACCGAGCTGCAGTACGGCGCCGACAAGGTGATCTTTACCCGCAGCAGTTCGCCGAAGGCGATGTCGCCGAACGACCTGGCGGAGATCTATTCCGAGATCTGCGGCAAGATGTACCAGATCTCCAATTCACTTGGCGAGGCCCTTCGTCTGGCGGCCAGCGCGGTCGGCAGGGAAGACCTGATCTGCATTACCGGCAGCTTTTATCTCATCGGCCAGGCCAAAAAGCGCCTGCAGGCGAATTGACCTTTCAATTTTCAGGATGGATTAAACACTGTTCCGGTTATATTTTATCTCGCATAACCGCATCATACGTTGAAATTTGAAAATTTTAGAGCTATTTGATACTCTATTTTAAAAGATTCAATTTTACAGCAAAATAGGATAAAATCCATATTTGAAATTGAATTATCAATACGGGAGTTACTATGCGTATTGGTCTTGCCTATAATCTAAGACGGGAAGAAAACGAATCGCAAGCCGAATTACTTACGGAAGAAGATATTCATCGTCTGGTTGAATCCCTCGAACGTCTAAATCACAACGTCATAAAAATCGAGGTCACGGGGACTCCCGGTCAGATCGTCGATCGTCTGGTGTCGGCCCGGCCGGAACTGATATTCAACGTAGCGGAAGGACTCAGCGGCGAATCACGCGAAGCATATTATCCCGCGGTTTACCGTATGCTGGGGCTGCCTTATACCGGCAGTGATTCTTCGATACTTTTCGGTGCGCTTGATAAACGGTTGACGGAAGAAATTCTGTTAAAACACGGCATCCGGGTGCCCCGCGGCGCGTTGGTGACTAAGGAACAGCCTGAAATCCCGGACGATTTGGTTTACCCGATGATCATTAAGCCAAACTATGAAGGTTCTTCGAAGGGAATTTCGCAGGATTCGATCGTCCATGACCGTAATGAGGCAAAAGAAAGGGCAGGTCAGTTACTCGCCGATTATCCCAAAGGGCTGACACTTGAGCAGTATCTTCCCGGCAAGGAGATTACGGTTCCCTGGCTTGAGGAGTGGCCCGGCGGACTTCTTGAGACCGTCGAATGGGAAATTTCGCATCCCGGAGAATACGATATTCTCGATTACGATATAAAGCGCGAAGACGGTAATAAAGATGCGGTGACATCAATTTGCCCGGCTGAACTATCCCCTCGACAGCGGCAGGAGGTGCTGGCGCTTTCTGACCGGGCTGTTAACGCGATGGGGCTGCGCGATCTTGGACGTGTAGATATTCGTCTTTGTGAGGACGGAATTCCGTATTTGATCGAAATCAATCCGCTTCCCGGTTTGCGTCCTTCATTTTCAATGATGGTAACGGCCAGGGAAAAGGGTCTGGAGTTCGACGATGTAATGGCCCTTGTCATACGCTCGGCGGCTCGACGCTATGGTTTGCAGGTAACCCCGTCAAAGATATTGAGCGAAGCCGGCCCTCAAGACAGATGCTCGGCAAGGCAGGCGGGGATAACCGTCGGGCGATTTACGCCGGGACCTCATAACGATATTACCGATGTGGAAGGTGTGAAAGTCGGGCATGTGACAAATATCGAGGACCATGAGGACAAACAAGATAACTCGACGGTTCGAACGGGTATCACGGCGGTGGTGCCGAGTCCGGACGATTATTTCAATAATCATCTGGTTGCCGGGGGATTCATTCTCAACGGCATCGGAGAAATGTCAGGACTAACGCAGGCGATGGACTGGGGATGGATCGAAACGCCTGTCCTGCTGACCAATACGATGTCCATTGGCGCGGTCCATCAGGGGATCATCCAATATATGCTCGGCCAACATCCGGAACTGGGACGCAAGCTTTCGGTTATTATTCCGCTCATCGGTGAAACGGACGATTCATTCCTTAACGACGTAAGGGTGGATATGAACAAAGTGGAAGATGCCGTCGCGGCGATCGAAAATGCCTCCAGCGGTCCTATCGAGCAGGGATCGGTAGGAGGGGGTACGGGGATGATATCGTTCGATTTCGCCGGTGGTATCGGCAGTTCAAGCAGGGTTATTTCGAATAAGATCGGCCGATATACACTTGGGGTGCTGGTGCAGTCGAATTTTGGAAGGATGCGGAACCTGACAATCGAAGGCAGGGTCGTTGGTAAGGAAATTGATTCGCTTTATTCTTACGAGTCGCGAAGACAAACAGACAGAGGTTCTGTGATCGTCATTGTTGCTACCGATGCGCCGCTGCTGTCGACGCAGTTGACACACTTGTCGAAGCGGGCGGCACTTGGCCTTGGAAGGGTCGGCACGCATGCCGCCGCGACAAGCGGTGAGCTCGTACTGGCTTTTTCAACGGCAAACAGGACATCCAGAATGGCCAAGGAAAAGACCCGGCATCTGAATCTGACCTTTGTGACCGATCAGCATATCAATTCGCTGTATGAGGCGGCTATCGAAGCGACCGAAGAGGCGGTACTGAACGCGATGTTTTATTCCGGCGGTATGGACGGGCGGCTCGGACGAAAGGCCCCGGCTTTGCCGACGGATCTGGTAAAGAAGATACTTGGTTTAGAAAACAAAGGCGACCCAGGCATCCGACAGTGACGAACAGGATATTGAAAGTTTTAACGCATGATCATTACCAGTGACAAAACATTCCTTCATGCACCGACATCCGGCTGGGATTTTGGTCAGGCAGGTCCTTAACTTGATCGGCTCGAACGTGTGGAGGTTATTCTGGATGAAGTACGAAAACGCGGGTACGGAGAACTGATCAGACAGGCTCATTCGCACGGTCCGGGACCTGTTCGTGCGGTTCACGATCCGAAACTGATCGACTCTATTCAGGCATGCGGCCATCTCAAGGACGGCCAACAGGTTTACCCTTATGTTTTTCCTTATGATTGTTCGTTTACGTCACCGCGTACCAATCTGACACTGGCAGGTTACTACAGTTTCGATGTGGGGACGGTGTTTTGTAAAAATACGTATACGTCGGCTGTAGCGGCGACGGATATAGCCGTCGAGGCGGCAAAATCAATTTTGGACGAGCGAAGCAGTGCTGTTTTTGCCCTTTGCCGGCCGCCGGGGCATCATGCCGACAGGTCGGTTTACGGCGGTTTGTGCTTTTTCAATAATGCCGCAATCGCCGCACGAAAACTTTCGGATCATGGGCGGGCGGCCATTCTGGATCTGGATTTTCACCACGGCAACGGCAGCCAGGGAATTTTTTATAATGATCCGCATGTTTTATACGTTTCTATCCACGGCGACCCGAAAAGACATTTTCCGTTTATCTGCGGCCACGCCGATGAGATCGGCGCCGGGCTCGGCGAGGGGGGCGAATCTGAATATCCCGCTGGAACCGGGCGTGGATTTTGAGGCTTACTATGCCGGTTTCAATCAGGCTTTGTCAAGAATTGCACGATTTGTTCCCGATTTTCTGGTGGTCTCGATAGGTTTCGATACGTATGTTAAAGATCCACTGGGTGACTTTGTTATTTTATCTGAAGACTTTAAGAAACTGGGCAGGAATCTGCGGCAGGCGGGCTATCCGGTTATGGTCTGTCTCGAAGGCGGCTACGATATTCATTCACTCGGTGACAGCGCGACGAGCTTTATAGAAGGACTGCTCGATCTCTCATCGTAACGGTGATCCGTTTTATACTCATAAGATGTCGAAACAAAATACATGGTTTTCTTAATCTGTTTTTTTACCATTTTTTATTTTTTCGACGATGTACTTTGCTGCGATGCCGACGGCGTCGGGACTAAACATTATCGACTATCCGAAATTCAAATGATCGAAACGCTTGATCCGGTGAAAGTTGGCGGCGGTTCATACACGTTATCAATATCTGTCGGTAAAACGGTTGTAGGTTGCAGATTCTAAAAGCGCGCAGAAATAAACGACATTTTAAAGTAGTGTAGTACAGAAGGGCCGGGAACAGATGCTCTTAAATTAATTTGTGTCAATAAAATTTGTGGCGTCCCTGCGACAACCATGTGGAGGCATTATAGTCTCCCAGCATCTGGCTTTCATAGTTTCTTAATTTCCACTTCTTTTAATTTTCATCAGTATCAAACCAAATCCAAGCAATGTTATTGTCATCGGTTCAGGAATAACTGTAACATTGTCAAAGATTGTTACTCCTTTACTCGGCGCCCAAGTACTTAATGAGATATATAAGTCACCGGGAACATGTCCTGTAAGACACGTTGTTTCATCTATTAATTCCATTTTGGGATCAAAAACAGAGAAAACAGTAAGTGACTCCGTCAATCGTTCTATTTGAAATACCAGGGGCTCTAATTCCGTCGGTATATACGAATGTTCTACTAATGGGGCACCCCAAAATTGTCCATCACCTCCCGCATGAACATAACAAGAAAAATCTTCATAAAACGCTGAATATTTTAATTCAATACCAACAAAATTACTGTCCTGTTGAGTGTATGAAGTCGTTCCATCTGAATTAGTGGTTAACCATAATCCTGCTTCAGCGTTTTCGGGCATTGTAATCAACTCAACACGAACAATTTCTCCAATGTCGCAAGTGACATTCTTTGTGGTGTAATCCATGGTACCAGATTGCAACTCAAAGATAATGGCATCATCCTGTCTAATTGAACCGCCAAAGTAAAATTCTTCCCACGCTGAAGTATCCTTAACCGTGCCATCAAATGTTTCAACGCCATTTAAAAATTCACCGAAGCAATTAATCATCAATAAAAAAATAAGAACCGTAATGAAAATTAAGTTTGTGTTATTTTTCATCACATTTTGCCTCCAAATACTCATTATTATAAGTGGTGTAATTCACAATCACGAACATTACCGGTTTTTATACGACCCGTAGGTGTACAATTTTCCTAATCCGATAAAAAATGAGTTTTCCACAACCCCAATTATTCATAATAATAGTACTAATTAGTTATTTTGTCAAGAAAAATATACTAAAATACAGAGTTTTATTGAAAAAATCTTTCAGCGGGGATTCAGTGAAGATGCAATGCTTGTACATGACGATAAAAGGGGTAGTTATTAATCTTTGTAAGTGCTTGTGAAACAGAGAGATGTCCCTGTTCATCGTTTTTGGCTTCACAAAGATTTACTGAGGAAAAGCCTGCAAGAGAAACTCTACGTTTGAGTGTATTTATTTATTGATTGATTGTTTTTATGATGTGCTGGGCGGCGGTGTCGGCGCCGTCGGGTTCGGCTTTTAGTTTTTCTGAAAATGCTTTGGCGGATTGGTGCATTTCTACATCGTGTAAGATGCTTTCGATGGTTGAAGAAAAAGCTTTCGATGTCACCCGGCTGGTTTTAAGGCGTTTTGAAACGCCGAGTTTTTGAGTTCGGATGGCATTGTCGAACTGGTCGTATCCGTGCGGGATGACTAAGGACGGAACGCCGGCGTATAGGGTTTCGGCGGTGGTGTTAACGCCGCCGTGGTGAATGACGACAGAGGCGCGGGGGAAGACCCAGCCGTAGGGGGCGAAATTGACGGCGAGGATCGACTTGCCGGGATTTGCGAATTTATCCAGATTTTTACCCACCAGCAGGCATGACCAATCCAGTGAAAGACAGGTATCAATAACACTTTTGTAAATAGTGTCGCCATGCAGTGACGCGGTCGAGCCTAAAGCCGCTATAACCGGCTTTTCTGGTCCTGTGAAGAAATCGACGATCGATTCGGGAACATCAGGCCAATTTTTTACATGGTCATCGCGGACGAAGCCGCAGATCGCGGAATTCGGCGGGTCAGAATTTGACGGGGCACGGTACAACGGTGACCAGAGACCGAGGTTCAAACAGGCATTGTTAAAGATTGTTGGCCAATGATCGATTTTCTGGGGGATATTGTTTTTTCGGCAGAACGGCATAAA
>CAZNET010000074.1:0-9491 GCA_964571885.1 uncultured Pirellulales bacterium | reverse complement strand
GGTTCCAACAGCGTCAACCTGAGCGGTGTAAACAGGCTGGTCGAAGCTGACACGAACATGTGACTGAGCGCCGAGGTTGTATATTTCATCAGGGGCGACATCGGTCAGGATTTTCCTAAGCCCCGCTCCGTCGATCAGGTCCCCGTAATGAAGAAACAATTTTGTTTCAGGATTGTGCGGATCTTTATAAATATGGTCGATTCTGCTGGTGTTGAATGAACTTGACCTTCTTATTATGCCGTGGACTTCATATCCCTTTGAAAGGAGTAACTCAGCGAGATAACTGCCGTCCTGTCCTGTAATCCCGGTAATCAAAGCTTTTTTCGCCATGATAAATTCCTTTTATATATTCAAAACGGTTAATTGAGTTTGATCGTACACACTCGTTAAATGTGCTACAATCGGCATAATCTCACACGAATTAATGCCGACTTTAATATATTTTTTCATTCTAAAATCAAAATTTATTCAAATATAACATTAAAACACTAAAACCAAAGCTTTTTTGTTCAAAATATTTCCCTGCGTAGTGTTTTTATGGGACGCACAGAGACAAAGAATCTCCATTTATTTTTTCAATATAATTCTTGATTTTAGTTGTCAATTATTCTATAATAATTATCCAAGGGAAAAACTATTTTTCTCAATAAATGTGTCTTCAGGGAGGGAGCCATTCAAAAGTGAAGTGGGTATGGTATATTTATAGAAAGATAAAATACTAAAAAAGGTATAAAGGAGATCAATTATGAAAACGTTACGCATTACAACCATCACATTAATTACCGTTTTAAGCATGAACCTTATTGCTAATCAAACTTTCAATGATATGATTGAGGAAAATCCTGCAGATCCATATGTATTTTCCAATAGTGCCAATGGATATGGCTATGAATTAAAGATTGAAGCAAATCCAAATCCATTCTGGACCTATCACGTTCCGATCTTTACATTATCCAATACTTCTTCGAATACCGCTGCTGAAATTGTATACTTTAAACTGACGATCGGAGATCAATCCTATAATTTTGATCACCTTGGAGTCGAAGGCAGAGATCCCCTGCCACAATTTTCCAATGATTTGAACGGAGATGGTTCCTATTCAGATCCATTGCCTGATTACATGGACAATCACATTCGTTCAGATTTTATCGTTTTTGAATTCGATGGATTTGATTCCAGTGATGTGTTCACTTTTATTTCCGATATAGATAATGATCAGTCGGCATTTCCGGGATCAGTTGAAGATTTTAGAGTAGTCCTCTGGAATAACGACGAGATACCAAATTCTGTAATAACAGTTGGATTTAGTGCCCCGGTAATTCCAACTCCGGGAGCAGGCTTATTGACCATAATCGGAGCATGTTTTTCAATTTATTTCAGAAGAAGTATTCGATAGGCTCAATAGAAACAAGCTACTGAATGTATTCTCAGTAGCTTGTTTGACTATACGCAAAAAATTTATGTACTTAATAAACCTTATTGGTTTTTATATGAATAAAGGACATCGCGGGAAAAAGCGTATTTATATTTACTGAAAAAATAAATAAGCCCCAACAGGTGTTTAAAAGTAATCATGCTGAAACATTTTTTCTTGGTTACTCTTTTTTCATCATGAGTGATCACCGCTTCTGGAAAATATACGACTTTGAAACCATTTTTCCAGACTCTCAGGCAAAAATCAACATCTTCAGGTCCATAAAAGATCTTTTCGTCGTAAAGACCTATTGATTGAAAAACCGATTTTTTGATTAATTGACAAGCCCCAATGACATAATCGACTTCTCTTAATGAGTTATGATCCCAATCCTGCAACTGTTCATCTTTCAGTCTTTGTTTTGCCCATTTAAGAGGTATTCTTCTCAGAATTTTACTCATAACCGTCGGATATTTTCTACAGGTGAACTGAAGATTACCTTGTCCATCTACTAATTTTGGGGCAGCTAATCCGACGTCCGGCTTTGATTCCATAAATCCAACCAGGCTGTCAACCGAAGACGGATGTACAATCGTATCAACATCAAGAATGAGAATATATTTCCCTTCGGCCAAACCGACACCCTTGTTTCTTCCGGCAGCGACGCCGCTGTTTTTGTCGTTAAAGACGATCGTGGTGTTCTCTCTGTCTTTTAAGGTGTTAAGATAATCCGCGGTGCCGTCCTTGGATCCATTATCAATAATGATAATTTCATAATTTTTAAAATGGACATTGTTGAATATCGATTCAAGACACTTTTTTATATCATCAAGAGAATTCCATGTAAGAATAACGATAGAAAGCAGACAAGACATAATTTACCTTACGATCTTTAATTTTCTGAAGAGATTAACAACATACTTGCAGATTTCGAATATACGTCTATTTTGGAGTATTTTATAAACAAAGAATTTATACCGAGTCAAATAGTTCATGGCTCGAAGTGCCCAGTCAAGCGTTGCGGGCTTGAATTGAGTTATTAATTCTTCGTAATCACCAAGAATTTCGATTTGATTCACGTCTGTTGTGCCCAGTATGTCAGAATCCGCCAGTGCAATGTGTTTTATGTTCTCCGGTTTTAACCCTATCAGCGATGTCGCCACGGCATCGGCGCTGGCGGCTTTTCGTGAACCGATCAGAACCGGAAACTTCCTCGGTTCGCCGCTGGTCGGCCCCCTGCCTTCCATCGCATAAGTCCCGCCCATAATGACTAAGTCGGGTTTAATCAGTTTATTGCATAACACTAAAAGTTCATCCAGATTTTTATGCAAAAGAACCCTGTCCCAGCGAGGCACACATCCCCACTGGTTTTTCAATGCTCCGGTAAACTGTGTTAAGGCATGCGTTTTTATCAAGGGCATCGTTATAAAAACCTTTTGTTCATCGATAAGGCACTTTGGAAAGCCGAAATCCTCAAGTAAAGGATTCAGATTATATTCCAGCTCCTGCCCGGATAAACTCATGGTTTTAACGCCGAATTCTTTTGCGATATCCTCTATTCCGTTAGACTTAAACATATCTTCGGCAGTACCGCCCCCGTAAAGCCCCCCCTTTTCTTCGCCTCGGGCCAGATCGCTTTCGACAAGGAAAATATTTCGTGTTCTCGTCTTCAGAATTCTTAACAAAGCCCTTAAAACTTTCTGGTCGGTATTCGCGCAATAAAACATATCCGGTCGGGCAACGGACAAATTTAATTTAATATAAACGCATTTCTCTTCGGTAACAATATCCCGCCAATGAAGCTGATCCATCATCATTTCCAGGGTTTTGTCAAGTCCGCCTTGTTTTTCAAAATCATAGACAATAACTTTATTATTTGAAATCATGTTATTCATGCTTTAGAACCTTATGATTGCACCACTTTATTTGTTCGTTCCGGAATATCTTCAAAAGCGATTTTTTCGAAGATGTCACTGCTGAGCCTGCTTTTGATCGTCGCATTGATGATGTCTCTGCCTGCTTGCCGGAAGACCTGCTTCGCTGCACAGTAGCTTAGTTCCATTCTCTCGGTCAGATTCTTCGGAGCGTGCCATCGTTTCCCCTTACCGAAATATCTCGGATCAAAATGATTGATGTCGTCTTCGCGGGAGACGACCTTTTCCCCTTTCAATTTTTCGGGTTTTTTATAGCTGTGATCCAGCCCGACGAGATACACTTTTTGAAAACCGAGATAATAGGCGAGTTGAAGCGCGTAATAGGTAACGGTTCCGCCCCAATATGCTTTTTGAGAAAAATCCGTTGAAAACATCGATTCGGTTTTTGCGCCCCTGTATCGGCGGATGAGGTTGGTGTAGTGAATATTTTTGTTTCCCTTGATGCAATAGGAAAGGTCTTTGGGGATGAACATGGTACTTGATTCAAGGGCACTTATTTCATCGGCGTTGTCTTCAGCCACCATATGGTCTTCCAGACAGTAGTATGTCGGCCGAAAATCGGTTTTATCATAGAGAAGATAAATGCGGTTCATTCCGATCGTCACAAATTGTTTGAGATAATCGAGATTGATATCATTCAAACTCGGACCATTGGCAATGATTACGCCCGTTTGGCCAAAATGTTTATCTTTATAGGCACCAATAGTTTGTTTCTCTTCTTCACTATACCTATCAAATAGCGCCGTTCTGATATAATGAAGTTCAAATTTCAAATTATGTCGAAATCTTTGGATTATTTTGTTCAATAAATTCACTGTAAGTCACTGCTTTCCTTTTTCTATATTGATATGATAATAAATCGACTTCTACCCAAGTAAATTAATGCCGTCGTCATTTCGAAAATCTGTAAAATCATTGATCCTATGATTAATCTAATAAAAACTAATCTTTTGATAACTTGACCAGCATACAAACCTTAAAATTATTTAATATCTGAAATTTATTAACCATAGTGGAATAAAAACGAGGTAAACACTTTAAAGGTTTAGGAAAATAAAAAGCGACATCGTCTGATTCATGATATTTGATAAAATATTGATTGAAATCAGTCAATTTTGAATATTTTTTGACAGCCATTTTATTATTTAGTTTATAGTAAGTTTCAAAATGTTCTCTGGTTGATTTATGTTGCTTATCTCTCCATGAAAGATACTTGACAGAAATATTTTCTGGAATGAGTCTGCTGATAAAAGTAAAATAATGATATGCGTTAGGAGTAATAAAATACAAACTGCCTCCAGACTTTAAAATTCGGTGCATTTCTTTTAAAAAGGATAAAGGATCTTTTAAGTGTTCTACGACCATAATTGAAATAATTACATCAAAATAATCGTCTGAGAAATGTGTTTGATATGCCGACTCAACATGTGCTTCATCTAATAAAGGATTCTGTAGCACTTCCTGACACATGTCTATACCAATCATCTTTTTACACTTACCACGAAGATCATATAAGCCATGCCGACCCGTCCCAGCTCCAACATCTAAAATATAACTAATGCTTAAATCATGATCTGACTTTACCCAGGTAATTAGGTTATCGACTCTTTTCTGAACAGATGAAGACATAATAATATCACTTTCTTATTTTATAAGCTCTTTATTGCTTAGCAGATTAAAAAAATTATTCATACAAGACAATATCAAATTTTCATTAGTTCACAAGAACATAATTTTCATGTAAAACAAGTTGTATTTCGAGGCGACAACTTATTAAATTTCGATACAATTCTAGATAAATAAGCCATTCCCCCCCATGTTAAAAACAAAACCGCAGGGATATCGAAGACCTGAAGAATAGTCGATCTTATACAAAAAAGAATGAACATACTACCGATACCTAGGCACATCGCTTTTTCTTCAAAATTATCAAGATACTTCGCTCGCTTCAATGTAAAATGGCGTGGATGATTTTTATCCATGACATTAAAAATACTTTAAAGTTGAAGGAACTATATGGACACTAATTAAAGCGGTCCCCCCGCTTACAAGAGACCTTAATATTTCATTGACCACCATAACAGGTTTATTAACATGGTCTAAAACATTTTGGCAAAATACTATATCAAAATAGTTATCCGGAACTGGCATACATTCTCCAAACGCAGCGATTTTAATTGTTTCTCGTCCAAAAAGAGAAAATGTTGGAAATTCCTGATATTTATCTAACAAAGAATCTACTATTACATGTACTTTGGGTTTCTTTTTAGCTAACTGAACAAGGCTGGCTGAAAATCCCTGAGGACCGCAGCCGACCTCCAAAACTTTCTTTTCAGAAAACAAGTCTTTGTTAATATTAAACCTCGACATGGTTCTTTGGAAAGATTCTGTATAATCAGGATAATATCCTGATGCATATTTATTTTTCCAAAACCCAAGTTCATTATTCTGAAATACTATCCATTTATTATCTTCGTATTGAGATATTCTACTTACATATACATCGTTATTGTTATTCAGACCAGCCAATAATTGCTCTAATGCACTGTTCATTATATACCTTTCTTTTGGGGCATAAAATAATGATTTCTTTTATAATATTCATAACAAGAAAGAACCAAGGAAGTAACTATCCAGAAATGTTTTAAATATAAAAAATTAAATAACATTGCCTGTAACAATAAACCAATGAAACTAGTTACCAAAGGTAATGGATAATTTGCACACCAATTAACGCGATCAATATTTCTATTCGAAAACAGAAAACAGATATGTAATAAATAAGCTAAAAATCCAACAAAAAAACATAAACCGGGCCAGCCAAAAGCCCCACCGATTTGAAGGACTACATTGTGTACCTCAGTAGAATGGCCGAACTTCTTTTTATTTGGGTCCACCAAGCTATGCTTAACTCTCATCTGTCCCATACCATATCCTATTGGATTAGTCGCTATTGATCTTACGCCAAGCTTCCAAATGTCTTGACGATGCTGATCTTTTTGAGACATAATCTGCTCAGGAGACAGTCTTTTTATTTGATTCTCAAGCAATTGTGGCATTACTGCAAAAACAGAAATAATCATACACATTAAAACAAAAGACCCCAATAAGATTTTCTTAAAAGATTTTTCATTAATTAAAATAAGCCCTTTCAGTATGTCGCTGCGTCTAATAACAACTGTAGATATAATCATTGACGTAGAAACCACAGCACCAATCAAAGCGCCGCGGGATAAGGAAGTAACAATTGTTGTAAAAAAAGCAATTGAAAGGAAAGCGTGAATAATATACTTAAATGCATTTTTTGCTTTTATGGCCTGATACAATGCAATATTAAGGCTAATCAACAAAAAAGAAGATGTGTAATTCGGATCACCAAAAGGCCCTGTGAATCGTCTTATAGAGGTTTTATACTCAGGAAAACAAAATATCCACAAAATAATGAGTATTCCAGCCGCTAAAAAGCCTTTATAAATTGCACCCATAAGGAATGGACACTTAGAAGTTAATAGTAAAAATAAAGTCAAGCTTATAATAAAAATAAGCCCCAAACGAAAATAGTAAAGGGATTTTTCTTTTTCGATTATGTATTGAAAACTTACTTTACCAGAAATATAATTCATTAAGAAAAATGTCAGAAACAATGCGCACAACAATAACCCACTTTGAGTGAAGAGGGATTTTATATGCTT
The DNA here is from genome assembly GCA_964571885.1 of uncultured Pirellulales bacterium. GTDB lineage: Bacteria > Planctomycetota > Phycisphaerae > Sedimentisphaerales > Anaerobacaceae > CAZNET01. The sequence continues at coordinate 2,451 of CAZNET010000074.1, read as the reverse complement.
AAAACATATAAAGATAATTAACGGAAAAGATATAATGATATACATCTCAAGAACTTTTATATATTTTACACCAAATGAAACGGGTATTTTATCCCTAAACACAGAACAAATGATCAGGCAAAAAATAAATAGCCTGTAAACAGGATATTTCTTAATTATGAATCCAGTTTTAGTTAATTTCATAAAACTTGTGTCTGTAAAAGAAAGTTCTTAACGAATATAAATCATTTTCGAAATAATCATAAATTTACAATAAGTCCTTATGAACCAACATATATTTTTAACCATTTTTTACCTGTATAAATAAAAATTCCTCGTTGGTTCTGACGAACTTGCTGGTTAAGGCCTAATCTATCAAAAACAATTGTTTCAGCTTTGTCTGTGGTATTAATTAAAAAAATGATGTATCCTTCTGGAAAATCGCCATACGGATCAAAATTTCGGTTGGATCCATCAGGATCTTTTATAAATATATTTCCGCTTGTAACAGTAAATATCTCATCATTTTTCATATTCGAAGTTGATCCAGCAAAAACAAAACCGCTGTCTAAGTCAAATAATCCGTTTTGTCGTTCAATTTTAAAAACAGTTCCTAAGTCATCGCCATTGTCTGCCCTTCTTCTTATTTCAAAATCGGACCCCTCATTACTTCCGTTTTCTTTTTGATTTTCGATGCCGACACGCCATCTATTTGATCCATCTGTTTTAAACCAAATATTACCAAACTTTCCCTCAGGGCGATCAATTATAAAATCAACATTACTCTCTTTTGTAACCAAATTCAGGCCTGGCATTGAAACATAATCCCAATCATGAGAATTATTCATAATGTAATTTTTGTCACCAAACACAACTTGATGAGTGGTCAATCTTCTGCTCGTTCCCAAATCTCCTTTGAACTGATTATTGGAAATAATCATATTTTTTATTATTGTGTTGTTTATATCTGAATCAAGATGAATATAAACCGGCTTGGCGGATTTATTAAAATAATAATCGTCGCCGGAATCTAAAAATAGATTATTCGTAATATTGATCCATCCCGCCAAAGGCGGAGTGCTGTTATTCTGGTTTTTGACATGTATGTTATACACTTCGTTTTTATCAAAATAATTATTTACAACATTAACAAATCTTGACTGAATAAAGAGACCAGCGGCCTTACATCTATATATGTGGTTACCGCTTAAGAGATACCCAGCGTCACCATGAACATTTTTTTGAGAAGGCGATTTAACATCAATATTAATTCCGATATTGCATGTGCGAATTATACAATTTGTGATCGAACCGTCGGAGCATTGAACGGTAATGCCATTACAGTCATTGTCGATTCCTCCGTATCTCCAACTACCCGGGGAAGAAGAGTCTCCGCCTGTCACACGGCAGCGATCGATATCAATTTCATAACAACCTCTCAACAAAAGATTAATCCCGTCGGATACAGGATACCAGAAGTCACAATTATCGATCAGCATGCGTTTGGTTGCAGTGTTAATATTTAGCCCTTGTGAAGCCATATTGTTGCAATTAAAAGTAAGACCAGTAATTCTACAATTAGCCCATCGATACCAACGTACTACATTACCAAACATTAACCTCTCTTCGCTGCAAGCACTTCCCCCGTTACCCTGTAGCATGCCGCCATTTATCTTCTTAATTGCTTTAATGATCGCCCCTTCTCCTTTTATTTGCCATCCCCATCTATCAGGAACAACCACTGAATCTGAAATAAGATAGGTGCCTTTAGGAAAATATATAACAGAATTATCTTCCAATGCATTCAAAGCATTCTGCAATCCATTGGTATCATCAGCCAGATCATTTCCTATTGCACCATAGTCTTTAACGTTAATCAACAAATCATGATTTGTTGAGTGTATTGCTTGAGTATTCGATAACACAGTAAAAGATAAAGTGTAGACAATAATAAATATCATTATAGTATTGATAGGCATTACATTGTTTCCATGGTTTAATTCTATTTTTAACATAGAAGGGTTTTAAGTTTAAAACTCTATCTTGTTTTCTAAACGTCACGAGGCCCAGCTATATATTTTCCAATCAACACATAAGATAAAATCAATATTGCACAGAATTTTGATAGAATACTTATGAAATTTATTTGTAAATATTCATTAATATAAAACAAAATAAGTGAAAATATTATGCCCGAAACTACTGTTAGAAATATTATCTTATTAACCGGAATGGGATAAATTCTGCAGGAAAAGAAAAATACTACTGCGAATAAGACAAAATAATTCAAGGCCATCGCTATTGATGCTCCCATGATGCCGTAATGCTTAGCAAAGAGTAAAATATTGAAAACACTGAAGAATGCCACCGAAACGGTTATAGACGATAAAAGCAACGTTTTCTTTTTAAAGTAGAAGCTGTTGGCCACCAGGACATAAATCAGTAAAAAAAAATAGCCCAATACGATGAAAG
>CAZNET010000073.1:0-9608 GCA_964571885.1 uncultured Pirellulales bacterium | reverse complement strand
ATCTCTGTGGCTGGATTAGTTTTTATCAGCATGGGCTAAAGCCCATCCTACTTTTTAAATTCTCTGTGTGCTCTGTGGCTAAAAAATCTCTGTGTTCTCGGCGGCTTGTTTTAAAAAAGAAAACATCGAACATCATCACATGTTCGATGTTTTCCGGAGGGGAGAAAAACGTTTTTGCATTATTTACACTATCGGCATATTCATTATCTTAGCTTTAGCTTGAAATATTTATTTTTTAGTTCCTATAATAAGTTACGTTTCAGGTCTCTAAAAGGTTCGGTGTCGATAAAAAAAATGATAAAAATTGGTTATCAAGCCTTAAAAATGGATGTTAGATATCTGCTATATACAGGATTGATCTAACGGTTATCCTTGTTAGCTGTTTTGGGATATTTCGCTTTTTTTCCTGAACAGGGAAGTTTGACTAATCGTTACAATAGTCAAGCTTTAACACACAAAGCCGACGATTTGTTCGTTAAGGCCTTTAATCCACCTTTTTGGCCATTCGTTCGCTGTCCGCGAGGCGGATTTTCGCCCGATTGACCTGACCCTGATCATTTGTAAGAAACTGTACCTCGACATCCAGTTTTTTGCCGAAAAAAGTATCGTCTGACGTGGCGAACAATTCATGTTTTGCCGAGTTAAATAAATCAGCGATCAGGTGGTTGTCTTTGATGGAAATCGTTGTGACTCTGCCGTCCTTTGTTTTGTAAGTTCCTGTATAGTTTTTAAGAGCGACTTCATCTAATGTAATTTCACGATATTTTCTGGAAATACCCGGTTCGTTATTGGCCGGCAGCTCGCGTACCCAGATATTCCTGAACCGCACCGGATTGCCGTGATCCTGCAGTTCGATCGGCAGCTTTGCCGGGTGCGGATTGTATTCGGGAATACTAATCCAGCTTGTATGTCCCTTAAGCGTGACATGGTCTTGAACGAGTACGCCGTTATGCAGTACCGTCAGCGTCGCCGGCTGTTTTAGCTTTCCTTTTTCATTGAAGCGGGGGGCATGAAAAATAATGTCATAACTTTGCCATTTACCGGGGGATCTGCTGGCGTTGACCTGTGGGGGGAACTGGCCGTACACCGAAGCGGCCTGTCCGTCGGGATAGGTTGTGTTGCCGTAAGAATCGAGGATTTGGACCTCGTATTTGCCCATCAGAAATACGCCGCTGTTGCCGCGTCCCTGGCCGGATCCTCTGGCCGGTGTCGGTGCGGCCCACTCCAGGTGAAGCTGACAGTCGCCGAAGCTTTGCAGGGTGCGAATATAGCCGGCGCCTTGTTTGGTTTCAAAATAGCCGTCTTTGACCGGCCACTCGGCCGGACCGCCTTTTACAGAACGCCACTGAGACAGATCTGTGCCGTCAAATAAAACAACAGCATCCGATGGCGCGTTGCCGGCTTTATCCTTACAACTCACCATACCCGGATCGATCTTTTTCGGCTGGGGTCTCTGCATATCATGGATTTTCCAGAAAAACCCCCAGGTGTTAATTGAAATACTAAAAATAACAAGCGGGATCAGAAAAAAAGTAATGGATTTGATCAATCGTTTTCGCAGCATAATATTACTCCATTTAAAATAATCATCTTTTGATTCACAATTATAATTGAAATGTTGTTACTTTAAAGTATTTTTTGAGGTTTTTAAAATGAGCAGATACCGTCACTGAGAAGCATAATGCCTTATCGCAAAAACATCGCAGAAACAACTCTGAATTTGGGTTTTACCAGTCCCAACCTTCCGGCGGGGCGTCGGGATCGTAATTTGGATCGGGCTCGGTACAGATCGGGGCATTGGTCGCCTGCTGCCAGGCATGCAGGTCGGCGATCAACTCATCGCGTTTGGCGGTATTGATATCCGCCAGGTTCGTCGTTTCACCGATATCGTTTTCAAGATCATAGAGTTCGTAGGTGAACGGCTCGGGGTCGGGCTCGAATAATTCGATCAGTTTCCATTTGCCCTTGCGGATAATACTTTGCGGTTCGGCCCGCCAGATGAAATCCATACAGCCGCCGTACCGCTGCAGGTAGGCGGGGAAATGCCAGAAGATCGCTTCTCTTTGAAGCGATCCTGTCTGGGTGATCAATGGTATGAGACTTTCGCCGTCGAGAACAAGATCCTGCGGCTTTGTTATTTTGGCGACATCGAGGAACGTCGGGAACAGGTCCGTCAAAATAATGGGTTCGCCGCAGGTGCTGCCGGGCTGGACCTTGCCGGGCCATTTGACGATGAAAGGTTCGCGGATACCACCTTCGTAGAACATTCCTTTGGAACCTCGAAGCGGCCCATGCGATGTATAACAGCCGTGACCGCCATTATCGGAGGTGAAAACAATAAACGTATCGTTGGTCAAATCCAGTTCTTCGAGCTTATCCAGAACCGCTTTGACACTGTCATCGACGCTTTCGATCATGGCCGCATACGTTGCGTGGTCCTGTCCCTGGCTCGGCGGTTTGGCCGCGTATTTATCAATCAGGTCCTGTTTGGCCTGGATGGGTTCGTGGATTGCGAAATGGGTCAGGTAAAGCAGGAAAGGATTATCTTTATTGGTTTCGATGAAATCCATCGCTTCTTCGGTCAGCCGGTCGGTGAGATATTCTCCGCTCGGTCCGTTTGTCAAGTTTGGAATATTATATGGCGAGAAATACTTCGGAGGCGCTCCGGCGGCCGAACCGCCGATATTGATATCAAATCCCTGACCGGTGGGAAGCGTATCGGCGCTTCCGCCGCAATGCCATTTACCCATCGATGCGGTGGCGTACCCGTTCTGCTGAAGCACCTCGGCGAATGTCACGAACTCGGTCGCCAGAGAAGTGGTGTTGGGAGTCGGGATAACTTTGCGCTTGTTGTCGGGACGGCGGTCGGATTTCCAGACGGTATAAACACCGTGACGTGGTGGGTATTTGCCGCTCATCAGGCATGCACGGGTCGGCAAACAGTTGGCGGCGTTGGCGTAGGCATCGGTAAAGACCATTCCTTCGGTTGCCAACCGATCGATATTGGGTGTTTCATAATATGTGCTGCCCATAAAGCCGACATCGTACCAGCCGAGGTCATCGATAAAAAAGAATACGATATTCGGTACCCGGTTGGTTCCAAATCTTAAATCCAGAATCTGGTTTGTGATAATGGCTCCGGTTGCCATGGCTGCGGTTTTTTTCAAAAACTCACGACGATTCATATATACTATTCCTTTCAACTATGCTGATTGCGGTTCTTACCATGTCGGCCAGACAGGTTCGTTGAGCCAGTATTTTGACATTAGAGCGTAATCCTTAAAATCGATGACGCCGTCGAAAACGGGATCGATCGATGTAAATACCGGTATCATGGGCTGGTACAGTTGTCCCTGTTCGCCAAGTGCCAGGTAAATGATCTCATCATGCGACAAGGCATAGTCATAGATTCTGCATTCGTCCATTTTTCCCTTATATACCCCGTCACCGATCGTTGTGGGACCTGCCTGGGTACCGTCGAGGGGCTGGTTCGCTTCGATGTTCTGTTTGACCAAAAGGCCGTTGTGATAGAGTCTCATCAATCCTAAGCTGGTATCCTTTATCACGGCGAAATGGTTCCAGCCGTTCGCATAGGCGTCTTTATTTTCCGGTGTCCATCTCAGGCTGTCCCGCGATCCGGGAGGGCCCGCTTCGTAGTTGATCGGCTCAACCAGCGAATTCGGCTCATCGTCGGCATTTACCCAGATAGATACAGTGATTTCATTATTGATTTGATCAAAGACATCGTTCGGGATAGAGACGAAGACGGTATCGAGATAGATGCATCCATTGGCATCGTAACCGTTCGGATCCCACAGATCGTTGGAATCGTTCGTGTCAATCGACGCATGGTAATTGTTTGAGGTGCCGTCATAAGCGGTTTTTCCGCTGGTTTCATCAAACGCGTAATGGGCGATCAAGTGGTTGCTGTCGGGAGCCTCGGCGACGGCGGTATAACTTGAAGCCAGCCAGCCGTCGGTCAGTACTTTCATGTCCTCACCGTCTATGACGCAGTCACCGTTACTGTCGATGTCCGGCCCCAATCCGGCAATGCACAAAGGCGGATAGAGTTTCACGTGGTCGATATAAATCGTTCCAGATGCGGATGGGGGAGCCGGTGTTATATTTTCCAGGCCGATCGTGACTTTTTTTACCTGCCGCAGGTCAACGCCTTCGTCAGAAAAATCCTTAAGATCGAAATATACATGTGTCCAGCTTTCAAGCTTTGTATCATTGATATCGGCGGTCGGTACGGAAAAGCTGTTGCCGTTAGCGTCTTCTATTGTTAAATACATATTTTGTGGGGCATTATTCGGTTCACCCTTGAGGGACATCAGAATTAGTTTTGCACCGGTTGTTAGCCAGTCCTGTTCGGCCGTGTAAACATACGTGGATTCTGAATAGTAAGGCGAGTCATTATTATTGTAATCCATCTTTAAATATTGCTTCGCTGTCTCCTGTCCCAGGCTGACAACGGCTCCGGAAGCATTTGTGGTTCCATCATCCCATTTGGTCAATAATCCGTTTGTGTCACTGTAGGATTCGAAATCGTCAATGGGTATGTTGTCGGCGGCGGTGAACTTCCATACAGACCCAGGCCACAGATCGTTATTGGCATCGTTGACTTCATCGACCCGCCAGTAGTACGTTTGCTTTAATACGAGATCATCCGGATAATAAGAGTTGACGTCGATATTGGTATAATCGACATTCGGATGACTGACAGAATTCGCATCAGCGACCTCACTGTAGTTGGTACCGAAGTAAACATCGTGCGACGTTGCTATTTCACCGGGTGTCCATGTCAGTATCGTATCTAGAGGGATATCCGTGTCATCATAAACAGGGTTGGGGGCGGTCGCCTGAGTCACAATACCGCCTGCCGATATTTGTAAGATTTCCGGTTGAGATAAATTAGAATCGTAAATTCTGACATCATCAATTAAACCGTTGAAAAAATATCGTCTGCCGCTGCCGGGGGAGGTATTGACCGCCGCTCCGACAGAAACATCGGCGTTGCTTTCGGTGTTGATGACCTGATCACCGGGCGAACCGATTCCGTCTTCATATCCGTCGATAAAAAACTGGGTATCATCTAGACTGCCGCCGGAGGCCAATGCGCAGGCGACATGGTGCCAGTCACCGTCAGCGACGAGAGTTGATGCGATAATCTTTCCGCTCCAGACTTTGACCGCCAGTTTTCCGTTTTCGAGATAAAAGGTCCATTGTTTGCCGGCGGAATTGGAATTATTGCCCCAGCTTGTAATGGCCTGGATCGATGATGTATTGGACGTCTTGATCCAGGCGGTAATGGTTCTTGGATTGGATCCGATTATCCCTTTATAGCCTGTTACAAGAACATGATCGTTTCCTCCGTCGAAATCAAGCGCACCGTTCATTCTGCCCGTAACCCAGTCGCCGGCCGGGTCCATATTGGTAAGTGTTCCGTCATGGCCGTTTACGGAGGAATCCTGAGCGGTTGTACTGCCGGGACTTTCATCGAATTTCCACCACGCAACGGGATTTGCTGAAGATATGCTGAGTAAAAGCAGAGAGACGACGAAAATCATAGCGAAAGGATATTTAGACATCGCAAACCTCCTAAATTGTATCCTGTTTAGGATAAAGGTCTTATAAAACGTGAGTTTTTCTTCAGTTTAGCCGATATTAACATAAAATTATTATAACATATTGATGGGCGCCGGGTCAATCAAATCTTTGTTAAGTTTTGCAGGAATTTGGTTTTTCGTTTATTTTCTGCCCATTAATTATTATAATGCATTTTTTGGTCAAAATGATATACTCTCAATCTTTTATTACTGGAGAAGTTTATGAAAATGAAACATTTCATCACGATGTCGTTGATTGTGAGCGGTGTTTTGGTTTTTATCCAAAGCAAATCAGCTGAAGGATTCGAACCCGGAAGAATAGCGCCGGAATTCAAAACACACACTTTGACGGGAGAAGAAATCAAATTAGATGATTTCGAAGGCAAACTTGTTTTGCTGGATTTCTGGGCCAGTTGGTGTAAGCCATGCCAGAAAGAAGCTGAGAATCTCAAGAAGTTATATGACACATATCGTCAAGACGATCGTTTTGTTATTTTGGGTTTGTCTGTTGACAAGGATATTAGCGCGGCGAAAGAATTTGTCGAACGGAAAAATCTAAAATGGCATCAAGGTTATATCGGTATTGAATCACAGCTGCCAAAAAAATACAGGATAGCCGGCATACCCACACTGTTTTTGATTGGCCCGGACGGAAAGATCCTTGCGCGTGATTTGCGGGGCCATGAGGTGCATCGGATTGTTGAAAAGACTTTATCGCAATTAGGGGCTGACGATTCCGGGCTTATCGCAGAAGGCGCGAAAGTTACACAGTTGGCAGATGAATTCAAGTTTACCGAAGGCCCCGCCGCCGATTCAAGCGGCAATGTGTATTTCACGGACATCCCAAACAGCAAAATTCATATATGGACCACCAGGGATGACCTCGAAACGTTTATGGAAAACACGCAAAAGGCAAATGGCCTGTTTTTCGACCGGCATGGAAATTTAATTGCCTGCCAGGGAGGTGCCCGACAATTGGTGTCCATCAGTCCCGATAAGCAAGTGACTGTTCTGACTGATAATTACAAGCGAAAAAAATATAACAGCTTAAACGATTTGTGGATCGCGCCTGACGGGGGCATCTATTTTACCGACCCGCGCTACGGCAATCGGGATGGTATGGAGCTTGACGGTGAACATGTTTATTACCTGTCACCGGACCGCAAAAAAGTTAAAAGAGTTATTGATGATATGGTCAGACCCAACGGTCTGATTGGAACGCCGGATGGTAAATTGGTATATGTTGCCGACCATGGAGGCAAAAAAACATATGTTTATCATGTTCAGCAAGACGGCACTTTAACAGGCAAAAAGCTTTTTGCACCGCAGGGATCGGACGGAATGACGATCGATCAGCAGGGTAATGTTTATTTAACCTCCCGTGACGTAACGGTTTATAACCCCCAAGGCCAAAAGATTACAACGATCGATATTCCGGAAATACCAAGCAATGTTTGTTTTGGCGGCAAAAACAGGGATATTTTGTTTGTTACAGCGAGAAAATCGCTTTATTCTATAAAAATGAAGGTAAAAGGGGTTTATTAAGCAGAGAAATTTAATTTTTCAAATGGTTTATATTTTGAATAGGGTTTAATTTATAGCTTGAATTTACGTTGAATTTTCGCTACTGTACCTTTTTATCAATAAAACGATTTCGAGAGGTTTTTATGGATACCACTGAAATGACAGACAAAAATGTTAAGAAGTTAGAGCCGCAATTGAAATATAAGGTAGCCGATATCTCACTGGCACCGTGGGGCCGGAAAGAAATGCAGCTTGCCGAGAATGAAATGCCCGGCTTGATGTCGATACGTGAAAAATACGGACCGCAGAAACCGTTACAGGGAATGAAGATAACCGGTTCTTTGCACATGACGATACAAACAGCAATGCTGATCGAGACGCTTGAAATATTAGGTGCGGATATTCGCTGGGCTTCGTGTAATATCTTTTCGACTCAGGATCATGCAGCGGCGGCTATCGCCCAGGCTGGCCGAACGGCGGTTTTTGCCTGGAAGGGTGAAACGCTTGAAGATTACTGGTGGTGTACCGAACAGGCATTAACCTGGCCCGACGGTTCAGGTCCGGATATGATCGTCGATGACGGCGGAGACGCTACCTTGTTCGTTTGTCAAGGTGCAGGCGTCGAAAAAGATCCTTCTGTATTAGAGGTAAACCAGGAGAACAAAGAGATGCAGATCATTATGGATCGCATCGCTGCGGGGATGGACGGAAACCCTGAAAAGTGGATGTGTATCATCAAAAATCTGAAGGGCGTTTCCGAAGAAACGACCACGGGCGTCCATCGTTTATACAAAATGGCTGAGGCGGGCGAACTGATGTTTCCAGCGGTTAATGTCAATGACTCGGTAACCAAATCGAAGTTCGATAATCTTTACGGCTGCCGGGAGTCTCTTGCTGACGGCATTAAACGGGCGACCGACGTCATGGTGGCCGGCAAAGTCGTGGTTGTCTGCGGATACGGCGATGTCGGCAAAGGCTGCGCTCAGTCGATGAAGGCGCTGGGAGCCAGGGTTTTAATTACGGAGATCGATCCGATTTGTGCCTTGCAGGCGCTGATGGCCGGTTATGAAGTAACTACCATGGAAGACGCCGCAGGCATCGGAGACATCTTTGTCACGGCGACCGGATGCTGTGACGTAATACGCGGCGAGCATATGGAGCAGATGAAAAACGAAGCGATCATCTGTAATATCGGTCACTTCGATTCAGAAATCGAAATGTCTTATCTTGAAAACAGTCCTGACTGCAAGAAAGAAACGATCAAACCCCAGGTCGATCAATGGACTCTGAAGTCAGGCAGAACGATAATTATGTTAGCAGAAGGGCGTTTGGTCAATCTTGGCTGCGCGACCGGTCACCCCAGTTTTGTTATGAGTAACAGTTTTACGAATCAGTGTCTGGCACAGATTATGCTGGCCACAGAGAAACTCGAGCCGAAAGTCTATACATTACCGAAAAAACTTGATGAGGAAGTGGCATTATTACATGCTGAGAAACTTGGTGCCAAGATCACACAATTAACTCAGAAGCAGGCAGATTACCTCGGCGTACCGAAAGCCGGACCGTTCAAACCGGAACATTATCGCTATTAAAGAGAAATCTTAGGATTATCCTGTCGAACCGTATATCAGGTTACATGGATTATGGATCACGTGAAGGCTGAGAAAGCTCCGAAATCAGTTTCAAAATCGTTTATGGCGGTCGGACCGACCCTGCATTACAGCCATCAAAATGTTCAGCGATGCTGGTTATTGGCCCTGCTTTTTTATTGTTTGACATGCGTGATGTGGTCTAAAATCCAAACCGGCAACTTCTTTTCCTTTAATTTTTCTTCTTTCGTTTCCTTTGAATCGTTTTTCATTGGCCGGTTTGTAACCAGCGGGATCAGTATCTTTGAATATCCCTGGCATATCCTGGTAATGGGATTGCTGATGGGAATATTGGCGATTGTGCCGGCCTTGGTATCACAGTTGCTGAGTTTCAGTTATTCTCTTCCGTTTATTTTCGCAGCGGCGGTTTTGGCTAATTTGCCGGGTTTGGCACTGGCATTAATTATTAGTTGTATCGCAGTGGCCTGCAGGCCGCTGCGTTTTCGGTCGCGTTTTATCAGTATTGCGTTATGCACTGTTCCTCAATTGGCGTATTGGGCCTTTTTTGGCAGGGCTTCGGGGTTGGAGTTGATTCGCTGGGGATTTGCGTTTACGCCGTGGGTTTGTGCATGGCTGGTGACGCTTATTATTGCCGGTGTCGTTTTGGGAATCGGTCATTTCACACGCTACAAACCCGGAATGATATGGTGTATTACATTTGTCGTATTAGCGGTTTCCCTGATTTGTTTTGAAATCACTATCAGTTTCGCCGAGCTTGATTATCAATTATATGTGGCCAAGAAAAATCCGGAACAGATCGTTGAGTTTCACGATCATTCTGTCATCCAGGCGCTGGACAATACGATAGAGAATCCGACGGTCAGAA
>CAZNET010000072.1:0-9620 GCA_964571885.1 uncultured Pirellulales bacterium | reverse complement strand
TTCGTTCAGATATTCGCCGCGTTCGGCCAGGGCACCAGTGCCGAAAACGCCGTCGAAGGTTCGGTCAAGGTCGCACGTAACGGCATCGCCGGCCTGTGGCAGGATATTTTCTGGGTCATCGGCATGCCGATCAACTGGATCTTTTCCATCTGGTATCGGCGGATGCGCGTGCTGACACTCGGTGACTTTTTTGTCGAGCGTTACAATTCGCTTAAAATGGCCGCATTCTATGCGTTGATCAGTTCGATTTTCTATATGATCGTGGTCGGGCTGGGATTTATTTCGTTGACCAAAGCCGTTTCCGGTATTGTTGTCAAGCCGCCGGAAAAACTGACACAGGCGGAAACGGCCGAATATGAACTGGCCCTTGAGCTCGAAGCGCTCGAGTCGCGTGACTTTGCCAAGTTGAGCAATGAACAGGTCCAGCGTCTCGAACAGTTACGTCTGAAAGATCCGACCAAGGAATTTCCGTATATCCCCGAACGAGCGGTGATGATCGTAGTGGCCGGGATCGTTATACTTTATGCGGTAGGAGGTGGGCTCGAAGCGGCCTTCGTTTCGAATGTCATGCAGGGCCTGGCGATCATGGTCCTCTCGGTAATGCTGATACCGTTTGCCTGGGTCGAGATCAACAGTTTGACCAGTGCCAGCGGACTGGCCGGGATCGTCGATGCCGCCCAGAGTAAACTGCCCAGCGGCTTCTTCGATATCTGGGGATCGCCGATGATGGAAGATTTTACATGGTACTATATCGTGACATTGACGGTGATGCTGTGGTTCAATGTCTTCGTACTGGCCAACCAGGTCACCGCGACCGGCTCTGCCAGGGATGAATTGACCGCAAGGATCGGTTTTACGACCGGGATGTACTTCAAGCGGACCTGTCTTTTGCTTTGGGGACTTACCGCGCTGCTGCTGGTGATTTTGTATAAAGGCGTCGTTCGCAATCCCGATTATATCTGGGGCGTCGCGACACGGCAACTGCTCGGTTCGGTCGGGTTCGGGCTGGTGGGCTTGATGATCGCCTGCCTGATGGCCGCGGTGATGAGTACCGGCGCGGCCCTGACGATTACCGCGTCGGGATTAATGATGGAAAATTTCTTCAAACCTTTCTTTCCGAGCCTGAATGAAAAGTTTTATGTCAGGATCGGCCAGGTCTTCGGCGTCTTTGTCATTATCGGCGGCGCCCTGATCGCCGCGAATATGAGAGGCGTCTTTTTCCTGCTGACCTTGATGTGGGAATTTATGACCGTTGTCGCGGCGCCGTTTTTCATCGGACTGAAATGGCGGCGGGCGACACGCATCGGAGCCTGGGCGGCGATGATCATCGCGGCACTGCTGTTTTATATTTTACCCATGACGATCCCGCTGATACCCGGTGTCAGGACGTCACCGTCGCTGCTTAAAACAACCGAACCGATTCTGTTGAGCAAGACCTATAAGGCCCGCAAGGCCGACGTGATCGAGCGGCAAAAGCGTATCGAAGAATGGGAGATGATGGACCGCATCGGCAAAGCCCAGGGCGTTCGTCCAGAACCGCTTGAGAAAGATGAGGAATTCGAACTTCAACATTTGGCCCGGCGTAGAAGTATTTACTGGCGACAGGAAATTATGGAAAACGATCAGGGGCAACTCGAAGGTCAGGGCATGCTGAATCTTGAATTATTGATTATTGACAAACTCGGAACGGTTCTCGGGTATGACCTGAAAACTAATCCGCATGCGTTGAATACGACACTGCGTCTTCTGGTACGAACATTTCTGCCGATGGTGATCGTGATCGTGGTTTCCCTGATGACAAAACTGGAAGAGAAGGAACGCCTGGACCGGTTCTTTGTGAAAATGAAAACCCCGGCGCTGGCCGACAAAGAGGCTGACGCGATAGAACTTGAGAAATCATATCAGGATCCATATCGCTATGATTACAAAAAGCTGTTCCCCAATACCAATCTGGAATTTGAAAAACTCGATTCTGTCGCCTGGAAGGGAATTATTCTGTACTCGCTTTGGGGTCTGGGCATTCTGGCTGCGTTTTTCGGTATCGTTTATCTCGGCAAAGGAGGAATATAATGAATCATACGGCATCTGGTATTATTAAGGTGTTGTGTTGTTTTTGCATCATGTTTTTTGCCGTAAGCTGTTCGGCTGAAGATTTGTATGTCTCAGTCAACGGCTGTGACGCCAATCCCGGAACAAAAGAGCGGCCGTTCGCGTCACTCGAGGCGGCGCGGGATGCGATTCGTAATTTCAAAAAAGACGGAACGTTCTCCTCGGACAAGGTTACCGTATGGATCGGCGAAGGAATTTACATTCTAAATAGTACATTCGAGTTGAACGAATCCGACAGCGGTTTAAAAGAGGCCCCTGTTGTTTATCGCGCGGTTGAGGGACATCAGGTCCGCGTCATCGGCGGAAGGATCATCGAACCGTCATCGATCGAGCCGGTCACGGACAAAACGGTGCTTCAGCGGATCATCGAAAAAGATGCCCGCGACAAGATCAGACAGATCGATCTCAAAAAGCTCGGTGTTACCGAATTCGGCTCCCTCAAGGCAAGAGGCTTTCGAAGGCCGTATGTCAATCCCGGCCCGGAGATCTTCATTGACGATTACAACATGCGGCTGGCCCGCTGGCCCAACGAGGGCATGGTCAAGCTCGGCCAGGTGATCGACCGCGGCTCGCTGCCGTTTGCCGAGGTCGGCCTGCCGGAGGATTTCGATTACGATTACAGCGACAGAGGGGCGACCTTTACGTTCGATTATAACCGGCCGCAGCTCTGGACACAGGCCGACGATATCTGGCTGTCCGGTTTCTTCAAGTACGGCTTTGCCGATGACACCATCAAAGTCAAATCCATCGACCTGAAGACCAAAACAATCACCATGGACCAGACCCACATGTACGGCACCTACAGCGGCGAGGACTACCGGGCCTATTTCGCCCTGAACCTGCTCGAAGAGATCGATCAGCCCGGAGAATATTACATGGACCGCGACAGCGGCATCCTGTATTTCTACCCGCCGTACGATCTCAAGGACGCGGCGGTCTCGGTGTCCATCCTGGGCGAACCGATGGTCGCGATGGAAGGGGCAAGCTATGTCACGTTCGAAGATATCACCTTCGAATGCACCCGCGGCATCGGCATCTATATGGAACGGGGAAAAGGCAGCCGGATTCGAAACTGCACGCTGCGGAACATGGGCGTGGTGGCCGTCTGTATCGGCAAAGGCATAGAGCCGACGGACAAGTACCGCCATCCGAATTACAAAAAAGGATACTATCAGCATTTAGATCCTGTTTCAAGGCAATTGGGCAACTGGCACGAATACATCTACGAAAATACGGTGTTCGACCGCCGGGCCGGGACGGACCACGGTGTGGTCGGCTGCAGGATCTACAATATCGGCGCCGGCGGTATCCATATGGGCGGCGGCAACCGCCTGACGCTCGAGCCCGGAAATAATTTCGTCCGCAACTGCGAGATCTATAACTGCAACCGCCTTGACCGCTCGTATAAAGCGGGAGTCAATATCGAAGGCGTCGGCAACATCATCGAACATTGTGAAATTCACGATGCCCCCAGCGCGGCGATCTACCTGCACGGCAACGATCATCTCATCCAGTACAACCGCATTCACAACTGCTGCCAGGAATCCGACGACATGGGCGCGTTCTACATGGGCAGGGACCCGTCCGAATACGGCAACGTCATCCGTTATAATCTCTGGTACAATATCGGCAGAGGCCTGGACACGCACCGCACCACGACCGTTTACTTCGACGACGGGGCCTGCGGTTCTACGGTTTTGGGTAATGTTTTTTACAAAGCCGGAAACCGGGTCATTCAGATCGGCGGCGGAAGCGACAACAGAATCATCAATAATGTATTTATCCATACCGACCTTGCGATTCGACGTGATAATCGTCTAAACGGTTGGGCGGCAAGGTTCATTGAAAAAGACGGTCTCTTTGAACGGCGATTAAATGCGGTCAATTACGATAAGCCGCCCTACAGCGAAAGATATCCGCACCTGGCAGATTACTGGAACGAAACCGATCACCCAAGACGGAATGTCATCAAGAGAAACGTCTTTGTCAACGTCGAACAGACCCACCAGGGCGGCGACGAATGGGGCAAATTCGAAAACAACTTTGTCACCGATATCGACCCAGGCTTTGCCGATCTTCAGAACCTGAACTTCAGCTTATCCGAGGACTCGCCCGTTTTCGAGAAGATCGAAGGTTTCGAGCCGATCCCGCTGGATAAGATCGGCCTTCGGAAATGAAAATAACGTAAGTAGATTGATGATTTCGGTTTGATAGCTTCTGTAATTCTTGAGTAGATTAATGACTAACGCACAATGGCAGATATTGTTAGATATTATAAAAGGAAAAAATATTGCGCCTTTGCCGATAGGCTTTATCATTGACAGTCCCTGGCTCCCCGGCTGGAATGAGATATCCATACTCGATTATTATAGTAGTGACCAACTGTGGTTTAATGCAAATCGTCAAGCAATTCAAACATTTCCTGAAGTCATTTTTTTGCCCGGATTCTGGGCTGAGTTTGGAATGTGTACTGAACCTTCTGCGTTTGGTGTTAAGTGCTCTTTTTATCAGGATGAGCTTCCCTTTGCTGAAAAGAATATTCATAGTCCTGATGATATTGATAAGATGACAGTGCCCGATCCCAACGAGGATGGTTTGCTGCCGTTAGTCTTAAACAGGCTTAAGCTCAATCAAAGAAATATCGAACAGGAGGGGCATTTAATTAAATTTGCTGTGTCACGCGGACCTTTGAATTTAGCCACATTTCTTATGGGGACAACTGAATTTCTTACTGCCATCAAAACCGATCCGGACAAAACAGCAAAATTGCTCGAGATTATCACTGATTTTATTATCGAATGGCTCACTCTGCAGAAGCAGACATTTTCATCAATTGACGGAATACTTATTCTCGATGACATCGTTGGCTTTTTAGTCGATGAAGACTTCAAACAGGTGGCCTATCCCTATCTCAAACAAATATTTTCTGCCTTTGATGCGGAAGTTAAATTTTTTCATAATGATGCACCGGGCCTTGTCTGTTCACCTTATTTACCTGAAATCGGTGTAAATCTTTTTAATTTCAGTAGTGATCATGACTTTGAACAAATTAAGGAGCTGACAGGCAATAAGGTAACTTTGTTGGGTAACATTCCGCCGCGTGATGTTCTCGCTCAGGGTACTGCAGAGCAAATATCACAAAATATTTTAGGTTCATTACGAAATATTACTGACAAAAGCCGAATTATCCTGTCCTGCGGCGGAGGAATGCCGGACAGAGTTTCCACTGAAAACATAAAAGCTTTTATAAATACCACTAAAAAAACTTGAATATTTGAATGGTGTCGATGATGCTTAACAAGAATATTTGTTTATATGGGCTGTTTCGATATCCGCTTGATAATTGATAGTTGTTTTTCTATTGACAGGCGGGTCTTGTCAATTATAATTGCTTGCCTGTAATTACATCAAACCCGCAGGGTTAGACGTTAACACAAATTATATTTATAATGTCCGGTTAAGGAACCAGAAAAAAGGGAAACATTATGGGTAAAAAAGAAGATTTTGTCAGTAATTTACTTGGAAAAATGACCATCGAGCAAAAGGTCGGCCAGACGTTGACCTTGGGTATGTCGGGAAGTTTCGTCAGTCCCGAAACCATACGTAAGATTCATGAGTATCAGCCCGCAGGCATGGCATGCGGACTCAAATGGAGGATCCGAACGATTGTTCATGATCCTGCGGGGACCAGTGCCGAATTCGGCCCTAAACGGATGCTGCGTGTTCTCAAAGGCACCAACCGGGACTATTTGCCCGGCCTGCCGGTACCCCACGGCACCAATTCTGAGTTCTGCGAAGTTTTAAATAAAATGAAAAAAGCATCGCTTGAAAATGATACCAGGATCCCCTTAGCGATTACCTATGATGACGAAGGCGACCAAACGGCCGAGTATTTTCAGGACGGCTATCAATTGATGCCGATTTTCCGTGGTATCACCGATTCGAGTGATCCCGAACGTTTTGCCCACGATGTCTTCTGGGGACTGGCAACGCAGTTGCGGCCGATTGGGTATGATTGGTCTTATTCGCTGCTTCTCGATGTCAACACCAATCCGATGAACCCGGAGATCAATACACGAAGTTTCGGCCCTGATACCGAAGTAGTAACGAAGCTTGCCAAACTGGCGTTCGAAGGTTACCGTGACGGCGGACTGATCAGCAGCGGAAAACATTTCCCTGGCCGAGGTGAATGTGCCGAGGATGCCCACCGGTCTTCACCGATCATTGATATGCCCAAACAGGATTTTCTCGATATTCATGTCGCGCCGTATAAAACGCTTATCGCGGCGGGCCTGCCGTCGGTGATGACCGCTCATACCATCTACCCGATGCTGGATAAAAAGCGTATGCCGGCGTCGCTGTCGAAAGCCATCACCACCGAACTGTTGAAGGAAGAACTCGGTTTTAAGGGCTGTGTTCTCACCGACGAGATCACCATGGGCGGAATTGTCGCTGAATACGATGTCCCCGAGGCGTGCATTCTCGCGCTGGAAGCCGGTGCCGACCAGATCCTGTTCCGCGACGAAGGCGGCGTAATAGACGAAGCGTTCCCGGCCATGGTCGAAGCCGTTAAAACCGGCAGAATTTCCGAAGCAAGACTCGACGACGCCGTTCAAAGAACGATTGCGATGAAATACGATTACGGCTTCTTTGAAGAAGGCAATAACGTAAGAGATCCTGAGAAAGCTTCCGAAGGTGCCAGAAATCCGAAGGTGCATCAGATATCGGTCGAAGGTGCGATCGACACCATGCAGGTACTTCGTGATGAAAACAACCTTTTGCCTGTCTCGAAAGATATGAAGGTGCTGCTTGTCGAACAGGTCAACCCGCTTCACGCGATGATCAACGATATGCGGTGTCACCCGGGCCTGCTTTGGGAAAAGTGTCTCGAACATTCGGAGAATGTCGGTATTGTAGAAACCTCCATCCATTACGACGAAGAGGACCGCAGACGTGTCGAGCTGCGTAAGGACCAGGCGGACCTGTTTATCGTCACCAACTATTTCAACCGAAGGGTCGGTGTCGGCGGCGGCAACGCATTTGTCGAAAAGATTCACACCTGGGGCAAGCCGGTCATCGTTGTGACCAACAGCCCGTATGAACTGACCGTCAGGCCTCAATACAAAACCGTGATCGTAACTTACAGCTCGGCCCCCGAAGCCTACGCCGAGATCGCACGGATCATCTTCGAAGGAAAATAGGTCTCAATGAAAATGAAATAAAGGGGTCGGTTATGCCGGCCTCTTTTTTTATATAGTCAATTCTAACGTTTTCTTCTCAAACGGTGCCAGTTCGATAACGCCGCATCCGAGCAGGGCGTTTTGGCCTAAAGGTATATGTAAATCTGTTGAATTTTCAACCAGCGTTTTTACCTTGGCGTCAAATTTGGTAGGATTGGTGACGTTTAATATTATCCTGTTGTCACCATGTTCGACAACGTCTGCTTCGATGTGATCGATAACACAAAGAAAACCGGTATCCGGCTGGGCGTAAAGACCCGGCACTTCGACGAAGGTCAGCATATTCGACACCTCGCACCAGCACGAAGCGATGCAGATCTCACCGGGCGGCTCGGACCAGTCGCACATTTCCACTCGCTCATTGATCCACCCGGGTTGAAGTTCTGAAATAGGTCTGTCCTGACGTGAAAGGTATTGAGTCAGGTTATGCGCAATCTCACGGATCAATTGTAAATACATCTGGTTTCCGGTTGCCCGGTACAGCTTGAACAGAGAATCGCCGCTGAGGGTGCAGATCCCCGGGGCGCTGTGTTTGTTCTGAACATTTGCCCAGACCGTTCCGGTGGTTTTCATGTCCATGTTGCCAAAGGACGATTCGGGCGGAAATTCAAAATCGTAGGAAACACACCAGCTCATGCATTGCTTAGCGACGCTTTGTGCTTTTTGCAGCCAGTGTTCTTGATGGGTTACTTCATACAGCACGACAAAGGATTCCAGTAAACCAAAGGTCGACTCACTGTCCGGACACTGGCATATCTCACCGGGACCGCCGGTCGTGACACCATTTTTAACATCATTTTCATAAAAATATGTCGCTGCTTTTTCTGCAACTTGAAGATATTTCGGTTCCTTAAAGTATGCACTTGCAAGGGCCAGACCCGCTGGTGCGGTACTTGCGCTGGTGGAATTGCCGATAATGATCTGTCCGCTTAACGCGTCCACAAATTGTCCGAATTGGCCGTATTGTTTCCAGAGCTCGCAGAACAGTTTCGCCAGTTTCAAAGTTCCCTGTTTCCAGCTTGCTTTAATGCGATCGGCTTTATTCATGTCTTCTAATAACATGAATTGTTTTAGAAGAAAGTAAAGTACATCTGAACTTCTTCGAATTAAATGCCAGTTTTGCGTGCCGGGATTTCTAAACCCGTCTCCGAAATCCTGCTCGCCGTCACTGACTCCGTAAAACAATCCGGAAGCGTGCTGCATTTTTTCAAACAGCACATCAATATTTTTAAGAGCCCGTTCTTTTGAAAGCTCGCTGCCTTGAAACAAAAGCGGATAGGTTGCGATGATCCCGCCGATCCAGCCACTCTCCCAGGGCGGCATGACCGATTTGCCATCGACGATCTCAAATATCCTGTCATCGTCGGTCAGATGATCGGTACTGGTCGCATAGATACCTTTGCTTTCGATCCAGTTTTGTTCATTATATTTTTCTTCCTGTATTTCCCAGCCGCTTGAGAAGGGTATCTCATTAACAAATGTAGTCTCACCGGATAAGTCCTTCCTTATTATAGCGAATTGATCAAACAGACTTTCAATGTCGGCACAATCAAAGAAATACAACCTACACTTTAGTGTTATACTATCTCCTTGCTTAAAATCGGCGGCCCTGTCTTTACTTGGATGTGTCATACCCTCGCAAAATGCGAATCGCACTTCTTCTCTTACTCCGGGGTTCATTAGAGAAACAATTGCTTTTGTTCGGTCCTGGTTTTCTTCAATGGTAATAACGGATTCTCCCAGGGGAGTTTTTTGTGTCGTTAACAGAAAGAATCCCTTTTTGGTTTTGGGATTGTGAAAACCGACAGAAGGAGTTGAAAGATCTCGGGTGAGTTGCTGGATTTTTGACGGGCCTTGGTTTATATTCAAGCGGGGAATGTCGGTGATAATTGTTTCGATATCAATACCTCGATCCTCAGGGTCAAGAATAGGCGGATAGTCTATTGTCCGTGACTGAAAACGGTTTCCATTATAAGCCGCTGCGGGCATTAAGACATAGTTATCAATATGCCAGTCATCAAAGGTTAATTCGATCCCAACTGCGGTTTGTTCTGACGGCCCCTGTATAAGTTCATATGTAAATTCAAGTTCAATAACATCACTTATTTCGGCTGATTTTGTTTTTGTATTGAGTTGCCATTGGATGGAATTAAATGCGATGGCTTGTTGGCCGTGCATAGTTGAAACAGCTATGACTTTCTCGTTCTTCAGAACAGAACCCGTATATTGGTTAATCCTCGCATATAATTGACAATTGTTTTTCTTAAACAG
>CAZNET010000071.1:8376-9632 GCA_964571885.1 uncultured Pirellulales bacterium | reverse complement strand
GACAGGTCAGGGTCCAGGAACAGGCAGGGGCCAAGGCCGAGGCCAGGGACAAGGCAGAATGGGCGGTCCTTATGCGGCAGGGCCGGGCGGAAATTGCGTGTGTCCGAACTGCGGCGAAAAAGTCGCTCATGTTGCCGGACAGCCTTGCAGTCAAACGAACTGTCCAAAATGTGGTACGCAAATGACGCGCGAGTCTTAGCGTGTCGTTCGTAGAATGAACTAATGCTAAACTTTTTTTGAAAGGAGATTTATTATGCCAGGTGGAGATAGAACAGGTCCTGCAGGTATGGGACCCATGACAGGTAGAGCAGCAGGTTTTTGTGCCGGTTTCGGAGTACCGGGTTACGCCAATCCGATTGGCGGAAGAGGTTTCTGGGGCGGCGGACGAGGATTCAGAGGCGGCGGCCGCGGTCGTCGTAACTGGTATTATGCTACAGGCATTCCGGGC
Organism: uncultured Pirellulales bacterium; assembly: GCA_964571885.1. GTDB lineage: Bacteria > Planctomycetota > Phycisphaerae > Sedimentisphaerales > Anaerobacaceae > CAZNET01. Next base: position 9,184 of record CAZNET010000071.1, on the reverse strand, counting down.
TGGGCAAGAGCCGGGTACGGTATGCCCGCCTGGGGCGGTTATTCAGGTGCCTATACGAGTGATTTTCCCGCTGCGCCAAGTGCCGAGCAGGAACAGCAGGTTCTGAAACAGCAATCAGAATACCTGCGGCAATCGCTCGACGATATTAACAGACGTATCGAAGAACTGGAAAAGGAAAAGTCAGGACAATAAGGATTTGAAATGTTGAGAAGGGCATGTTATTTGCCCTTCCTGACTTTTACTTGTTTGCCGAAAAGGATGGTTTAATTTTAGAAAGGTTAGTGGATGGCAAAAAGGATCGTCATTGTAGGTGGTGTTGCAGGTGGAGCGTCCGCCGCGGCCAGGTTGCGGCGTTTGGATGAAGATGCCGAGATTACTTTATTTGAAAGAGGTAAATATATCTCTTTTGCTAATTGCGGTTTGCCTTATTACATCGGCGATGTTATTAAAAATCGGGATGATCTGCTGGTTCAGACACCGAAAAAATTCAAAGCCAGATTTAATATTGATGTTAAAGTCAATACGGAAGTAATACGGATAGACCGACAAAACAAGCAGGTTGACGCAAAAGATTTATCTTCGGGGGACACTTTCAGTCAGGCATATGATAAATTAATTTTGTCGCCCGGCGCAGAACCAGCCAGGCCGCCCATAGACGGGATTGATTCATCGCGTATTTTTACCCTGCGAAACATACCCGACGCCGATGCCATTAATAGCTTTATCACGGCAAAAAATCCAAAACGTGCAGTGGTTGTCGGCGGCGGATACATCGCAGCTGAATACGGGCATTTTTTCTCAGCCATGG
>CAZNET010000071.1:5509-8366 GCA_964571885.1 uncultured Pirellulales bacterium | reverse complement strand
ATCATTCTTTCCCCGGGTGCCGAACCGGTTCGTCCGCCGCTGCCCGGCGTGGCCTCGGATAAAATTTTCAATCTGCGCAACATTCCGGATACCGACCGCATCAAGGCCTATGTGGATACGCAGGCGCCGGAATCCGCAGTGGTTGTCGGCGGCGGTTTCATCGGTCTGGAAATGGCCGAGAATCTTCGACATCGCGGGCTTTTGGTTGCGGTCGTCGAAATGCTCGATCAGGTCATGCCGATGCTGGATAAGGAAATGGCCACTTCTCTTCATGAGCATCTGCATGAAAACAGTGTCGCGTTGTGGCTTGGTGATGGTGTTGCTGGATTTCGAGAAAGTAATTCTAAATTAATGGTTGCCCTGAAATCCGGCATGGAGCTTTCCTGCGATATGGCGATACTCGCTATCGGTGTTAAACCGGAAATTAAGCTGGCCAAAGAGGCGAATCTTCAAATTGGCAGCACCGGAGGAATAAAAGTTAATCAATATTTGCAAACCACTGACCCTGATATTTACGCGGTTGGCGATGCGATCGAGGTCGAACATTTTGTGCTCAATAAGCCTGTATTGATTCCTTTGGCCGGGCCGGCGAACAGGCAAGGCAGGATTGTTGCTGATCATATTGCAGGACGAAATGTCACGTATAAAGGCACTCAGGGAACCGCTGTGTTGAGAGTTTTTGATCTGACTGTTGCAATGACGGGTGCGACCGAAAAAGAGCTACAGAAAACCGATATCAATTTCGAAAAACTTTATATCCATCCGGCCAATCATGTGGGTTATTATCCAGGCGCCCAGCAAATGCATATTAAGATAGTCTTCAGCAAACCGGAAGGTAAGATTTTTGGCGTTCAAATTGTTGGTAAAGACGGCGTGGACAAGAGAATTGATGTTTTTGCCACGGCCATTCGCAGCGGCTTGACCGTTTTTGATCTTCAGGATCTGGAGTTGGCTTACGCACCGCCATACGGCAGCGGCAAGGACCCGGTCAACATGGCCGGTTTCGCGGCAGCGAATATACTGGATAGCACCGCTGAAATAAAACATGGTGAACAACTGGATGGAGATGAATTGCTGCTCGATGTACGCTCGCCCGCCGAATTCGAGCGGGGAAGTATACCAGAAGCGGAAAATATCCCCGTTAATCAGCTTCGGGAAAAATTAGATAAATTGCCGAAAGATAAAACCATAACAACCTATTGTTCGGTGGGTATCAGAAGTTATATCGCTTCACGAATTTTGATGCAGAAAGATTTCGATGTCAGAAGTCTGGTCGGCGGTTACACGACCTATCTTGCCCGCACCAGTGAAAAACTGCTTGAAGGAAAAACCGCCCGCCAGCTGCGTGATGAATTCTGTACAGGGTTTTAAAAATGAAAAATGAATTAATAATGAAAGGAGACGGTAAGATGCCGATCTTTGAATATCAATGCAAAAAATGCGGGCACAAAACAGAATTTCTGGAAAAAGCCAATAGTACTAAAAAGCATATTTGTGAAAAGTGCGGCAGTGATGATTTGAAAAAGCTTCTTTCTACTTTCTCTGCGAGAAGCGGATCAAAATCATCCGGCAGTTGTTCCACGGGAACATGCCCGCTCAGTTAGAAAGGTTTTATTATGAAAATTGCTGTAACATCAACAGGGTCGACACTTGATGACCAGGTAGAGGCTCGATTTGGTCGTTGTGCATATTTCCTGGTGATTGATCCGGATACGTTAGAATTTGAAGCGATTGAAAATCCCAATACGGCCTTGGGCGGCGGCGCGGGGATTCAATCTGCTCAGCTTATGTCGGAAAAAGGTGTCAAAACGGTACTGACCGGCAACTGTGGCCCTAACGCTTTTAATGTTTTCGGCCAGGCTGGGATACAGGTTGTCGTGGGTGTCAGCGGCACTATACGCGAAGCCGTTGAAAAGTTAAAAGCCGATAAATTTTCCTCCGCGGATGGCCCCAGCGTGGACAGTCATTTTGGGGTTGGTTCGTCGCAGCAATCCGAACAGATACCCTCTTCGAATTCAGGTAATCCCGGAATGGGGATGGGTAGAGGTGGCGGACGAGGCCGAGGCATGGGCGGTGGCAAAGGTATAGGTGGTGGCAAAGGTATAGGTGGTGGCAAAGGCATGGGCCGAGGCATGGGGATGAGAAGCGCTTCGGCTGTTCCGGATCCGTCGGTTGAGTCTGGATTTGCCAAGTCATCTAACGGACCTGCGGAAACGCATCAGGAATTGGAAGGGTTGAAGCAACAGGCTGAAACTTTAATGCAGCAGAAACAGGAGATCGAGAAAAGAATATCCGAATTGGAGAGCGGACGTAAAGCTGTTGCTTATGTTCAATCGGACAAATGCACCGGTTGCGGAATTTGCGTGAATACATGTCCGGTTAATGCTATCAGAATGAATAAAAATGTCATTGATTAAAAAAAAGTTAAAGGAGTAAAAAAATGGATCCGGTATTGAATGCCAGGGACGTCACGGTTGGATTTCATCCAAAAGGTTATAGAATAGACAAGACAGCTTCTGCGATGAACCGATACACTCAATGGGACATTTTAGAGGATAATCATTGGTGTAATCCTCGCCCGGTTTGTTTTGATTCATTGCCCCAGACCGGCTGGATCGCAAAGGAAAAATTCGATTGGAATAAAATAAAGACATTTGCGGAATATGGTTAATGTAAGAGTGAATTTAAGATGAAAATTGGTTTTGGCTGCGATCACAGAGGTTTTAAGGTCAGAGAGACGATAATAAGTCTAATCAAGAATCTGGGTCATGAATGCGTTGACTTTGGAACTACAAATGAAGATCCTGTTGACTATCCGAATATTGCTTATGCGGCCTCTATTGCGGTAGCAAGCAAT
>CAZNET010000071.1:0-5499 GCA_964571885.1 uncultured Pirellulales bacterium | reverse complement strand
ATTGACAGAGCGATATTGGTATGTTCTACCGGAATGGGTATGTGTATAGCCGCCAACAAAGTGAAAGGGGTTCGTGGGACTTTTTGTATGGATGAGATGGGAGCCAGGATTTCAAGGCATCATAATCATTCTAATGTTTTATGCCTTTCGGCGGATCTGGCAAATGAAAATCTTTTGAGCAAAATAATAGAAGTTTGGCTGAATACCGAAATCGGTGGCGGAAGGCATCAGAGAAGAGTTGACAAAATCACAAAAATAGAACAGGGCTGCGATCCCAGGAAACAGGTGAAACAAGGTTTTATAAACAGAGTCAGTTAAGCGTGCGAAATGGAATTAAATGAAATTAATATGAAAATAGCGATTGCAAGCGGAAAAGGCGGTACCGGCAAGACGACCATCGCCACAAATCTGGCGGCCTCAGTTTCACAAACCGGTATGAAGGTTCAATATCTGGATTGTGATGCGGAAGAACCTAACGGTCATATTTTCCTGAAGCCTGAAATTGAATACTCTGAAGATGTTACTGTTGGTGTACCTGAAGTTGATCAGGAAAAATGCACCGGTTGTGGGCAGTGCGGCCGGTTGTGTCAATACAGCGCGATTACCTGCGTGAAAGGTAAGGTTCTTGTCTTCGAGCAGCTTTGTCATTCCTGCGGAGGGTGCATGGCGATCTGCCCGGAAAAAGCTATTACCGAAAAGCCGCGCAGGATTGGAGTCGCTGAATTCGGCAAATCAAACGGCATTTATTTTGGTCATGGAAAATTAGATATCGGTGCGATTCAGACGCCGGCGTTAATCAAATACGTAAAGCAAAAGGCGATCAGTGACGGACTGACGATCCTTGATGTGCCGCCGGGGACATCCTGTCCGGTTATCGAGGCGATAAAAGGCAGTGATTATGTTTTGCTGGTAACCGAACCGACGCCTTTTGGCCTTAACGATCTCGAATTAGCGGTCGGGATGGTAAGACAATTAAAACTTCCCTTTGCCGTTGCCGTAAACCGCAGTGATATCGGTGACGATGCGGTTGTTAATTATTGTATCAGGGAAAAAATTGAAGTGCTGCTCGAGATACCCAATGATCGAAAAGTCGCTGAGGCCTATTCGCGGGGAACAATGATGGTCGATGCGCTACCGCAATATAAAGAGAAGTTTTTGAAACTTTTTGAACGGATTGACAAACAGGTAATGGTCCAGTGAAAGACGATTTTGAATTTATGGAACGGATTACCCGTGACCTTGAAGCGCGCGAGGCAGCCCGCAGAATCCTCGAAGTAGATGAGGGCGCCGACGAACAGCAGATCAAAAAGGCCTATCGCCGAGCGGCGCTGAAATATCATCCGGATCATAACGAAAATATAGTAGAAGCAAACAGGAAATTTATACTTATCAAGTGTGCTTACGAACTTTTAGCTTTTGATAAACCTTGTGAAGCGTTGCTTGAAGAAATTGACGCATGGTCTGGTGTGCCCGAAGACAGCAAGTATAACCTTGCAAATCGGTGGGGACATTTTTTATGGTGGCGGGAAAAATTTTTCGATTCCGAATCGGATAAAAAGAAAAAACACAAAAGAGGTAATTCCTGTATTTGAAAATTGAAAGACAAGCGATATGAAACACGGAAAAACGTACATGTTCGAGAATGTGGTTTTTCAAACTGCTGACGAATCCCCACAAATTGTTTTCCGCGGTCCCGGCCGGATGGAAATTGGAGCCGCTGCTGAATTTGGTGGTAGCGGCAAGACCCTGAATCCGGAGGAGATGTTTGTCGCTGCGATCAACAGTTGTTTAATGAATACGTTTTTTTATTTCACGCAGAAGTTTAAAATCGAGACTTTGTCCTACAATTCGCAGGCTTCAGGGCAACTTGACAAACAGTCCGATGGTTTTCGGTTCACCAATATCGAAGTTAGAGCAAAGGTAGAATTATCTGAAGATAAATTCACTGAAAAAATTCAGGAGGCAGGCCAGTTAGCTGAGAAATATTGTCTTGTCTCTAAGTCTGTAGCTTGTCCTGTGAATTATCAGTTAGAAATCGAAATTATAAAGAAAAATAAGGAGTTAGGGGGTTAAAAACATGCCATGGATAGATCAGGATTTATGTGTCGGCTGCGGTATTTGTGTAGATGAGTGTCCCGTAGAGGCAATTACGCAGGACCAAATCAGTAAAGCGAATATTAATGATAACAAGTGTATCCGATGCGGCAAATGCCACAAGGTATGCCCACAGGATGCCGTAAGACATGACAGCGAGAAGATTGCTCAGGAAGTTGAAGCAAATGTAATAAAAACGAAAGAGCTTTTGCAGCATTTTGACTCGCCACAGGAACAGGGAGAATTTTACGAACGGATGATTCGCTACTTTAACAAAGAAAAGAAGGTATCTGAACTGACCATAGCCAAAATAACTGATATGAAAAATGCCATAAGCAGGGAAAAATAATCCGGATGTCAGCGTAAATTTATTAAAAAGCTTGTAGTGATGTGAATATAAACCAGGAAGGAAAGTTTTATGAAGGAATTGGTAGTCATAAGCGGCAAAGGCGGAACGGGTAAGACGAGCCTCACCGCCGCTTTTGCCTCTTTGGCGAAAGATTTTGTTCTCGCCGATTGTGATGTGGACGCAGCCGATCTGCATTTGGTCATGGAGCCCCATGTTAAAGAGACTCATGATTTTTCCGGAGGCAGACAGGCTTTGATCATTACAAAGAAATGTATTGGTTGCGGAAAATGTGCCGAGATGTGCCGTTTTGGCGCGGTCAGTCTTAACGGGCCCGCAAATGATACCATACAAAAAACTTACGCGGTCGATCCTGTATCCTGCGAGGGCTGTAAAGTCTGCGTTGAGTTTTGTCCTGCCGATGCTATTGCATTCGAAGAGGCGGTCAACGGGCAATGGTTCATATCGGAGACTCGTTTTGGGCCGATGGTTCATGCCAGGTTAGGAATTGCCGAAGAAAACAGCGGTAAGCTGGTAACATTGATTCGAAAGAAAGCCCGTGAAGTGGGGGTTGGGCAAAATAAGGACTTCCTTGTAGTGGACGGTTCTCCGGGTATCGGTTGTCCGGTCATCGCTTCGATTACCGGTGCGGATCTGGTGCTTGTGGTGACCGAACCTACTCTTTCGGGACTTCATGATCTTGAAAGAGTTGCCCAGCTTACGGCAAACTTTGGTATTCAAACGATGGTATGTGTAAATAAAGCGGACATTAATCCCGAGATGACAGAAAGAATAGAAAAAGATGCCAAAGATAAAGGCTTAAAGGTTATCGGCAAGATACCTTATGACGAATCTTTCACGAAAGCACAGATAATGAAAGCAACGCTTATTGAATATACAGGCGGTGAAATCGCAGAGAAAGTCAAATCCATATTCCGGGAAGTGACCTATGCGCTTGCCTGAGAGATGTGTCAACGTGACGAAAAAATCTCAACTAAGGTGTAATTTTAACCACCTGGCTGATCGTTATGATCAATGGTATGATTCGCCTGAGGGTTTCATGTATGACAGGCTCGAAAAGAACTGTTTTGATAAACTGATTGAAAATCATCATGACGGAAAACAGCTTTTGGAAATAGGCTGCGGTACGGGTCACTGGAGCAGGTATTTTAGTGACAAGGGATTTAACGTGACAGGGATCGATATTTCCAAAAACATGATAAAAACAGCCGACAAAAAGAATATTGCTCATTGCTCTTTTCAGGTAAGCGACGGCCAATGTCTTTCTTTCGTTGATAACAGTTTCGATGTCGCGGCCGCGGTTACCGTACTTGAATTCAGTAAAAATCCTGAAAAAGTAGTTTTGGAAATGGCAAGAGTTGTCAAGCATAAAGGCAAGCTCTTATTCGGCGTGTTAAATGCTTTGTCATCTTATAATCGAAAAAGACAAAAAAATACAGGCAGCGTTTATGCCAATGCACGGTTCTTCTCACCCGAGCAATTGACAGATCTGCTTGAACGTTTCGGTAAAGTAAAAATGCACATAACCGGCTTTGTGATTCACCCTGAATGGCTGAGCGGGTTGTCACCGTTTTGGGACTATGTATGCCGGTCCATAAACAGCAATAAAGGCGCTTTTATCGCAGCCGAGGTTCAGTTATGAAAGTCCAGATGCAAATAAGCATTTACCCATTGAAGACAAAATCTCTTTCCGAGCCGATTCGTGAGTTTTGCAGGATATTGGAAGATAAGGGTTTGAAAATCCAAACAAGAACTATGGATACACTTCTTATGGGAGAATCAGATACTATATTTCAATCTGTACGAGAGGCTTTTGAGCAAATAGCTGAGAAATATAATATCGTTATGGATTTTAAAATTTCAAATGCCTGTCCGGAGGCCGTAAATCTGAGTTTAAAAAAGGAATGAAAATGACAGAACAGACTTCACAAGCACAACAACAAGAAATGAAAAAAAAGATGGAAGCGGAGCAATCACAAATCCGTCAGAAGATGTCTCAAATCAAACATAAAATTTTGGTCCTTTCAGGAAAAGGCGGTGTTGGAAAAAGCACCGTTGCGGCCAATCTTGCCGTATCCTTATCGTTGTCCGGGAATCATGTGGGATTACTGGATATTGATATTCACGGTCCGAGCATACCTAAAATTCTTAATCTCGAGGACAAAAAACTGACGGCTTTTGGTGACACCGTGATGCCCGTGCCGGTATCAGCCCATCTCGTGGCGGTGTCAATAGGCTTCATGCTTCAGGGTAAAGATAATCCTGTCATCTGGCGGGGCCCGTTAAAATATCAAATGATAAAGCAGTTTTTGAAAGATGTTGAATGGGGGCAGTTGGATTATCTGATAATCGATTCTCCGCCAGGTACCGGTGATGAGCCGCTGTCGATCATTCAGCTTCTCGAAAAACCGGATGGGGCCGTTATCGTGACCACTCCCCAGGAAGTCGCCTTATCCGATGTCAGAAAAGGTGTTGCTTTCTGCAGGAGTCTGAGTCTGCCTGTGATTGGTGTGATTGAAAATATGAGCGGTTTTGTCTGTCCGCAATGCGGGTACAGGACCGACATCTTTAAATCCGGTGGAGGAGAAAAAATGGCCGCGGAGATGGGCGTGACGTTTTTAGGCCGGATACCGATCGATCCGGCCATTGTCGAAGCCTGCGATTCGGGCAGGCCGTATATCCAAAAATATAAAGAAAGCAATACCGCATCTGCTTTCAATGAAAGTATTTTGCGATTTATGGATTTAAAATGAAACTGATATTCAGAAAGGAGCTTCTATGCGAATTGCAATTCCGGTATTTCAGGAAAAATTAAGTTTGCATTTCGGTCATTGTGAACAATTTATCATTTTTGATGTAGAGCCTGACGAAAAAAAGATTGCAAGCAGCCAGACCCACGATGCACCGGTTCATGAGCCCGGTGCGTTGCCGAGGTGGCTCAACGACATGCAGGTTAATCTCATCATTACAGGCGGCATGGGAAGGCGTGCGCAAATGCTGTTCGAGCAAAATGATATAAAGGTTATTGTAGGTGCACA
>CAZNET010000070.1:0-9656 GCA_964571885.1 uncultured Pirellulales bacterium | reverse complement strand
GGGCAACGGTATTCGCCGGTGATAAAACCGATAACATGCCTCGCGATGAAGAGGCGGCGAAACTCTGGACGAAAGTGACACCCCTTCCCGCTGAACGGGTTTTGTCCTGCGGTAAAAAGGATAATTTCTGGGAAATGGGCGAAGTCGGGCCGTGCGGGCCGTGCAGTGAAATCCATATCGATCTTGGTCCAGAAATGTGCGACAAAAAACATGTTCCGGATCATAGCTGTCGGGTCAACGGCGACTGCGCGCGGTTCATTGAGCTTTGGAACCTTGTGTTCATACAATACAACCGTTTGGAGCAAGGCAAACTGGTGCCTCTGGGCGCTAATTATATCGACACCGGGGCGGGTCTTGAACGTCTTGTTGCCGTCCTGCAGAACAAACGCAGCAACTACGATACGGACCTGTTCATGCCGATCATTCACAATCTCGAAACCATGTCCGGGCAAAAATATATGTCCAAACTAAATGTGGAAACCGACAACGCCTTTCGGGTCATCGCCGACCACATCCGTTCGCTGGTCTTTGCGATCACTGACGGCGCATCACCCTCCAACGAAGGAAGGGGGTATGTCATTCGCAGGATACTGCGCAGGGCATCGCGTTTCGGACGGGTGCTTGGAATGAACGAACCGTTTATGTATAAAATAGTCCCGACTGTGATCGATGTGATGGGCGATGCCTTCGAAGAGATAAAACAGCGGCAGGATTATGTCTCCACCGTGATCGAATCCGAAGAGAGCAGTTTCGGCAGGACGATCGACCGGGGTATCGAGATATTCAATGCCGCTGCTTCGCAGGCTGAAAACGATCCGGGAAAAACAATAAGCGGCGAAGAGGCGTTTCAGCTCTACGACACCTACGGCTTCCCGCTGGACCTGACCGAACTGATGGCCCAGGAGCGGGGATTAACCGTTGACACGAATACATTCAACGAATTGATGGAACATCAGCGTGCCCAGGCCAGGGCCGCCCAGAAAAAAACCGTCACGCTCAATCTCGGTGACGCGGAGCTTCCAGTAACGGATGACACTTTGAAATACGAAACCGACCGCTGCAGGGCCAGGGTCGTCGGATTGATCGAAAAAGGACAATTTAAGAAAAACGGTAAAATCGAGGGTGACAGTGACATTGCAGTGATCCTCGATAAGACTTGTTTTTATGCCGAGTCAGGGGGCCAGGTGGGGGACTGCGGCATCATCGAATCCGAACATGGAAGATTCATTGTTGAAGACACTTCAAAGATTGCCAACTGCGTGGTCCATAGCGGCAAGCTTGAGACCGGAACATTAGCGGCAGGCCAAGCCGTCGATGCCGTTGTCAGTAAGGACCGTGACGCCATTAGAAAAAATCATACCGCGACCCATCTGCTCCAATGGGCCCTGCAAAAAGTATGCGGCAAGAGTGTCTCTCAGCAGGGAAGCCTTGTCTCACCGGATTATCTGCGGTTCGATTTTACCTCTCCCAAGGCTCTCACAAATGAACAGATCGAAGAAGTGGAAAGACTCGTCTGTAAAAAGATCGCTGAGAATCTGCCCGTGACATCGAAGGTTATGCCGATCGAACAGGCCCAGCAGCTCGGGGCCATGGCCTTGTTCGGCGAAAAATACGGCGACGAAGTACGGGTTATCGCCATCGGAACAAACCATGAGGATTCTATCAATGAAGCCTTCAGCAAAGAATTCTGTGGCGGTACGCATGTGGACAATATCGGGAATATCGGAAGTTTCAAGATCATCAAAGAGGAAAGTATCTCCGCCGGCGTTCGAAGGATAATGGCCCTGACCGGACAGGGTCTGCATCAGTACCTGCAAAAGCGAAGCAACATTGTCGATACATTAAGCGCCATGCTTAAGGTACCTTCCGAAGAAATAACCGACCGTGTGGAAAAACTGATCACCGAGAACAAAAAACTCACCAAGCAGCTTAAATCCGCGGCAAAACAAGGCGGTCGTGATATCATGAGCGAAGCGAAAAAGCTGCTCGATGACTGCAAAAAAATCGGTGACAGTTCAATCATCATCTCGAAGATACCACGTGTCAGCCCCGAACAGGTACGATCGGTTGTTGACATGCTCAAGAAAAAGGCCAAATCCGCTGCGGTCGTTCTGGGCTATGCCGATGAAGACAACAAGGTAACATTGATTGCCGGGGTAACCGACGACCTGGTCAAGAGATCCGTCAAGGCCGGTGACATTGTCAAGCAAATCGCGCCGATCGTGGAAGGCGGCGGCGGCGGAAGGCCGCAAATGGCCCAGGCAGGCGGCAAAAATCCAGAAAAAATAGACGAAGCGTTAAAAAAAGCCGGTGAAATTATCGAAGAACGCTTAAGAAATCAATAAAAATCGTAATCGTAATACGGAGCATATTCAAATTACGGCGATAGCTGAATCTGTTCAGATTAAATGATCCACTTTAAATGCGCAAATTGCGGACGGAAGATCAAAGCTAATAAAAATTTAGCGGGCAGAAAAGTCAAATGCCCTAATTGTCAAACGCTTCTGACTGTTCCGCCAAACTTCGCAACCAATGTAACGCAAACCCAAGCCGAACCGCCCTCAAGAAAATCTCTTCTCGACCCCGATCTTTTTGAGGTCTATGAGCCTGCAACCGAAACGCAGCAGCAAAACGCGGAACAGAAAAACGATGAGCGAAAAGTTGCATATCAGATTCGACGTATCGAAAAACCTCCCGAAAGACCAATGCCGTGGCCGATCGACATATTTCTATACCCTCTCAGCATACCGGGATTAATCATAATCGGCATTTACTTTTTGATTCCCGGAATGATCGCATTTTTTACTTTATTGCTCGGTCCTTTTGGATTTTGGGTCGCTATTCCGGGTTTTTTCATTAATATCGTAATTGGCTTGTATATGTACTGGTATTTGTGTCACTGTGTCCGTGACAGCGCCGAAGGCGGCATACGAGCCCCGGATGTTATTGCCAATGCGCCGGGATTAGGGGACATGTTCTGGCAGTTCCTTGAAATAGTCGCCTGTTTTGTCTTTTACTGGCTCGGATTCATGCTTTATTTTATGCATCTGCACCGGAATGATTACATTGTCCTCTCAGGGGACATGTCTTCGCTGGTCAATCTCCCTGTGAATCATTTTATCGCCCTTGTTTCGATTTTCTGCCTAACAGTCCTCCTCTTCCCGATGGGACTGCTGGCTATGATCATGTTTGAATCAATTTGCGCCTTTAATCCGATCTTAATCATCAAATCAATTTTAAGCACTTTCTTTTCCTATCTCGGCCTGATCATTATCCTTGTAATTCTATGCTTTTTGCCGAAATTATTCAGTCTGCTTTCTTCAATGATATCTCCGATATTAGGATTCTTTTCCGCAATCACAGGCCGGCTTATGCAGATATATGTATTTATGGTCTGCGCGCATTTGCTGGGCAGGTTCTTTTTTCGGTACGAAGAGCGACTTTTCTGGGATGTCTGACAACATCGGCACCGCCGAGACGACCATACGATGCGAAAATTATTTTGTCATCCGCCTCGAAGTGAACCTTCTGGTTGATCTTATGACCCGGCAGAAACTTGACATTCTCTCCCGCCTCGGAAATTTCACGAAGCTGCTCAGCGTCATGACACCACACCGTAACCGCCTTGATTCGGAGCTTTCACGAGAATGATATTTTTAAGATAAGCTTGTACTTTTTTTCCATTTGACTTTGAAAATTTAATAAATAAATCCAAATATCATGTCAAAATTAAACATTAAATCTATTTTCTAAAAATTTTTAACTTGAAAAAAACGGGCATTTGTGATATAGAATAAAAGTAATTGAGGAAATTATATGGAAAGGAAGTAGAAATGAAGGCTAAGCAAACGCAGAGAATTGTTGTTTTAAGCATAATATTTTTTTTAATTCATACTGGATCTATTATTGGAAACTCACATCAGTTCGAGCCAAATACAATTCTTGAAGCTCAATTGATGGCATTGGAATTGAGCGGAGAATTAGTGCCTCCTGTAGAATTGACAGAGCAGATTTACAATGATTTACAAGCAATAAGAACTGCTTATCCCGAAAAAACCAATTTATATTATACAGCTCCTTATGCTCCAAATCAAATGATGGTTGGACTTACAGATCAAGCAATGGCTGACTTTCGAAACGGACAATACCATGCGTTAAATGAACTAAATGAACTTTATGGAGTAGTCAGCATCAGCGATTACAGATTCATAAATCTTATTTTATTGACTTTTGATAAAATCTACAATATGGAACTTCTTTCTGATATTTACGAGAATTCAGGTTTAGAAGGAATAAGGTATGCCGAACCTAATCATAGGATTGGCGACTTTAGCACGATATATGCCATTCCTCCCTTCTATACATTCAGACATGCCTGGGGAGATTGTCCTGCAGGATGTATATATCAAGAATTTTTTTATTTTCATGTTGAGAACGGTAAAGTGAAGATGAATACAGGTACTTATTCCGGAGGCACCGGTAAATCAAATAATCCCTACCGTATAACAAATCCATTAGACTTAATGATAATCAAATATCAACACGAAGATAAAGATAAATACTTCGAACTCACAAATGACATTAATTTAACAAAATTTCAATTCAAAGAAGCAGTTATTGCACCATATGGTGAAACGCTGAATTGGAAAGGAGCACCTTTTTGTGGCGTTTTCAATGGTAATGGATATACAATAAAGAATCTAACAATTAAAGGTGGTGAGAGTAGTTCTTATCTTGGATTGTTTGGAATAAACGAAGGAACAATAAAGAATTTAAATATTGAAAACTGTAATATAACCTGCGGGGATAATTCGGAACTTATAGGGTGTCTTTGTGGAATCAAGTATGGTAATATTATAAATTGCAGCGTAAATGGCTCTGTTCACTGTGGAAAAAGCCAGCAAGACATCGGCGGACTTTGCGGAAGAAGTTACAGCGGATCCTTAACAAACAGTTATTTCATAGGTACTATATACGCGGGTGATTATTCCAGAAATATCGGAGGATTGTGCGGCAATAACCAAGGTACAATAAGTAACTGTTATTCATGTGGAAATGTAAACCAGGAATATCACTCCGGAAGAGTAGGTGGTTTGTGTGGAAGAGGATTTAGTAGCTCAATATCATACTGTTATTTTCTTGACCCAAATAATGGCGGTGGACCAAATAATGGACTTGGTACAGCACTCACAAATTCTCAAATGAAAAAACAAAGCAGTTTTATTGGTTGGGATTTTGTATTTGAAACAAAAAATGGAACTGATGATATCTGGATGATTTACGAGGGCGTCGAGTTTCCAAAATTCAGATGTCAAAACACGTTGCCTGTCGCTGTTGCTGATTTGAACAAAACATATGGTATTTGGCCCAGCGAGAAAACTGTTGAGGTAACGTTTGATGGTAGTAAATCGTATGATCCGGATGGAGATTTAAACAATTTAACATATAGTTGGACCTGGAGTGAAGATTGTAACAGCTTTGAAGCTAACGAGCCAATATTTTCAATCGATATGCCTATTGGTCAATATAATTTCGAGCTTATAGTCAGTGATGGTATTGACAAATCAGAGCCGAACGCAAAAGATATTAATGTTTTAGCACCTTTGAAAACACAGGCAAGATTCTTTCCACAAATAATCAAACGAAGAAACAAGTGGCCAAGGTATTTTATGGGATTTATAAAAATACCTAAGGAAATTCAAATTGAGAATATTTCCGATAATCCAATTCTTCTCGAAAACAAACAAGGAGGATTGCTTCTTGAAGCATATAGTAAAATTATTTTTGAAGGTAAAGATAAAAGTTTCTGTATAGCATTTTTTAAAAAAAATAAAGTTTTAGAAGCTTTAGATACAAATGGAAAATTTAAATTTACAATTATAACCGAGCTTAAAACCGGTCAGTATATTTTCGGGAAAGATATCATTAAAATAACAAATCGATATCGTTAGAGTGTCATCCGACGATTTCGAGGTTTTGGGGTTTGAGGCGCTGCAGTTGCGGCAGTTGGTTTCTGCCGAGTTTTGCCTCTATGGTGACCATGCTGTCGTGATATTTCTCTTCGATAATCTCACCGAAGCCCCTCAGATAACTCTGCACTTTTCCGTTTCTCTGTGAACTGATGACCTTCAATAACAGTTCATTTCCTTTGTACTCGCCCAGCACGGCGTCTTTTAGTTTATCCAGCCCCAGTCCCGTCCTGGCGGAAATGCAAATTGAGTTCGGGTACAAGGTCTCGATCAACTCCAAATTCGAGGCGTTTTCGATAATATCTACTTTATTCAACACCAGCAGGATATTTTTGTCATGACAGCCGATCTCTTCAAGAACACCGTTCACCGCTTCGATCTGGGCCGCGGCGTTGGTATTGGAGGCATCTACCACATGGAGAAGCAGATCGGCATTAACTGCTTCTTCGAGCGTGGCCTTGAATGACGCGACAAGCTGATGGGGCAGGTCTCGCACGAAACCAACCGTGTCACTCAGAAGCACTTCCGCCCCTTTCCCTAACGACCATTTTCGTGTACGTGTATCAAGGGTTGCAAATAAGCGGTCTTCAACAAGCACATCGGCCTCGGTCAGTTTATTGAGCAGAGTGCTTTTACCGGTATTGGTATAACCCACCAGGCTGACTTTGAATTTTTCTTTTCTGCTGTCGATCTCCCGGACCCTCCGTTTGTCGATCTGCTTGAGCTGTCGCTTCAATTCGGTAATTCGCGTATTCACCAGCCGTCTGTCTATTTCGAGCTGCTGCTCACCGGTACCCCTTGTACCGATCCCGCCGACGACACCGGCTCCGGTTCCGCCGCCTGCGCCCGCGACCGTATCGAGGTGTGACCACATACGAGTCAGGCGAGGATAGGTATATTCCAGTTGGGCCAGGCTGACCTGCAGTTTTGCCTGCTTGGTCTTGGCGCGGGTCGCGAAAATATCGAGTATCAACTCGCTGCGATCCAGCACTTTACATTTAAGGATCTTCTCAAGTTCTCTGATCTGGCCCGGTGAAAGGTCATTGTCGAATATCACCACATCGGCTTTAAATCGCTTTACTCGACCCGCCAGCAATTCCGCTTTCCCCTTGCCGATATAAGACGAAGGTTTTATAAATTTGATCTGCTGACGAAATCTGTCAACGACGACCGCTCCGGCACTTGTGGCCAAGGCTGTTAATTCTTTAAGATTGTCATTATTTCTGCTGTCCGGCAATAAAGCGGCTACCAGAATAGCCCGTTCCTTTTTGACCCGCAGTGTTTCGCGAAATTTTTCCAAAATCAAAAGTCCTTAAATACACCAATATTTTAACATTTTTAATGTCATTTTACGAAAAAAAGCTGTAATTTGTGCGTTTTTTACGAAAAACAATGGATTTATCGCTAAAATAAGCCCAATTTGGGATTTACGGTTGATATAAACCATAAATTTGATTAGAATTACTGATTCGCGTTAATAGAATGTTAATGAGTATGTTGTTTTGAAAGGGCTTTTTTAGATATGCTGAAAGTAAAATCACGAACAGGTGAAAGTGTTCAACAAATGATCAGGCGGTTCAAGAAACTCTGTGAAAAAGAAGGTTTGATCAAAGATATGAAAAGAAATGCTTATTACGAAAAACCTTCTGAAAGGAACCGCAGGCGCGTTCGAAAAGCCCAGCGAATGTCAAGACATCGCTCTTAAATCATAAGGGGAGAAAAATGACACCCCACAAACAGTTGGTTATTGGTGTCTTCGCGGCACTTTTTTTAACGATTAACCTCCCTGCATCAACGTATACCATCACGGATTTCGGAGCAGCCTCCAGCTCAAAAAAAGTCAATACCAACGCAATCCAAAAAGCGATCGATACCTGCAGTAAATCCGGCGGGGGTGTGGTTTTGATCCCTGCCGGTGATTTTCTTTGCGGGCAGATCTTCCTGAAAAGCAACGTTAATTTACACCTTCAATTGGGCGCCGTGCTGAGGGCCAGCAAAAATAAAGCCGATTATAACTTTGATATTAACAAGCCGATCGCCGCAGATACCTACTTTATCATTTGTGACAACGCTTCTCATGTCGCCGTGACCGGCCAGGGAATCATCAATGGAAATGTTCCCGAGGAACTTGCGATTCGCAAAGACCTTGGAACCAGGCCGGATTTTCGCTGGGCAACCATAAAATTTTCTAACTGCAAAGATATCCAGATGCAGGATATAAAATTTATCGACAGTGAGATGTGGACGGTCAGTTTTCGCGGCTGTGACAGGGTCTTCGTCGATAATGTCACCATCGACTGCAATTATTACCGCACCAATACCGACGGCA
Source organism: uncultured Pirellulales bacterium (assembly GCA_964571885.1). GTDB lineage: Bacteria > Planctomycetota > Phycisphaerae > Sedimentisphaerales > Anaerobacaceae > CAZNET01. The sequence goes on along the minus strand of CAZNET010000070.1, from coordinate 1,358 downwards.
TACAAATCGCGTCCTGCAACGATGTGCATGTTAACAACTGCAGCATCAAAGGCGGTGACGACTGTTTTGCGATATTTGCAAGCAAAGAAAAAGCCTGTCAAAACGTAACGATCGCAAATTGCACGATGCAAACACCTTCCAGCGCGATCAAGATCGGCGGCAGATATGCCAATTTCAAAGATATCACGGTCACCAATTGCACCATCGTCAATTCGATGGTCGGTATTGGATTCTATACCAAGGGACCGGGAACGACAGAACGCATCTCTTTTTCGAATATCTCCATCGGTACGATCGAAGACGCTTCGCAGGTCAATGAGGTGATCGCTCGCCAGGTCATTCCGATCTTCATGGATGTGGACGAACGCAGCGATAATCCCGGTAAAGCAAAAGTCCGCGACGTCGTCTTCAGCAATATCCAGATTGACAGCGATCGGGGTATTTTAATCCAGGGAATGGACGATATGCAGATCGAAAATCTTACGCTTCGGGATATCAATTTCAGGGTGAGAAACGGTTATGACTATTCCAATCGCACCAAGCCGTGGGGCTACTGGAAACATGACGCTCCAGCTCCTGAAAATAGAGAAACACTTTATGCCCGCAAACCTTCTTATGTAACAATTGCAAACGTCAAGGGGCTTTTCATTGACAATATCAATGTCATACTGAATGAAAAAACACTTAAACAAAATCCCCGTTCCAGTCTTTCTCTACATCAGATACATAACGGTATAATCAAATCAATCAGGCGAACGCCCGCCAAATCACCTGAAGCAATTATTACGATGGAAAACTGCAAAGACATTTTGTTAAATGGATGTCATGCAGCGCCGAAAACACAAACCTTTCTTAAAATTATCGGAAAAGACACAAAGCATATTTCATTAACCGGCAACAATCTTACAGACGCTGCTAAACCTGTGGAACTTTCGCAACATGCCGGCGCTGATCAGGTCACCATAAAATAATCTTGTTAACCCCATAAATGAAAGTATAAGCTATGCCTAATGCCAATACAACCGAAGATATTTTGAATTTCGCAATCACCGAAGAAAATAATGCCTATCATTTTTATCAGGCCCTGGCGGGAAAAATGGATAATCCTGAAATGAAAAAAGTGTTTGAAGATTTTTCCAAAGAAGAACTGGGACATAAAGCGAAACTTGAAGATATCAAAAAAGGTGAAAAAATCGGCCCGCTGCAAAAGGTCAGGGATCTGAAAATCGCAGATTACACCACCGATGTCGAACCGAAAGCCGATATGACCTATCAGGATGCATTGGTCGTTGCCATGAAGAAGGAACAGGCTGCTTATAACCTCTATCAAGAGCTGGCTCAGCAAACCGAAGATACCA
>CAZNET010000069.1:0-9663 GCA_964571885.1 uncultured Pirellulales bacterium | reverse complement strand
CGGCCACGGCGCCCGCCGGCGGGGCGCACAAGGTGGCGGTCCTGCGGGCGATCCTGGGCCTCGGCGTCATCGATACCCTGGTCACCGAGGAAAGCACCGCCGAACGTCGTACTAACCAGAAGAAAGACCGAAAGAAATGAAATAAAATACCGTACACTGTTTTTGAGCATCAGCTCCTCCAGTTTTAAAAAAAAATTTAAATAAACACCATACATCAACGTTTTCTTCACCGGTTATATTGTAATCTATTATGCCGTGTGATGTCAAGGAGTTTTAGCAAACATAGTGATTCAAAATAGCGATCATGTGCGTTTTTGCAAAATTTCCTTCCACCTCATGCCAGACGGCTACCACACGACGACACTGTTTTTCGTCATATCGTATTATTTATTCGTCAATATTAACAATTATTGATTATTGATAAATAATTCCCGACGGGGGATATCTGCTCTACGCTCCGATATTTACGGAAGATCGTCGATGGGATTATCCCGGAGCGTGGTGATGTAAGGCAGCGTTTTGCGTAAAGAAAAAAGGCCTCGCTCTATTGCGGAGTCGAGGCCTTTATCGGTTTCAGTTGTTTATCATTGTTTTTGATTAGGGTCATTCAGTCGTTCACCAGTTTCTTTTTCAATTCTTTTTTCGCCGCGGGTTTTTTGAGGCGATGGTCCGAGGAACTCTGTTTCGGCATATTGTATCTGTTCTGTCTCGGACAACATGGGATTAACAATAAGCCGAGGCGTGATAAACACGACCAGTTCGCTCATCACGGTATCTTCGCCTTGGAATTTGAATATTTCTCCGGCAACGGGTAAATCGCCGAGCAGGGGTACTTTATTAATCTGCTGGGTGATATCCTTTTTGCGAAGACCGCCGAGCACAACTGTCTGGCCGTCTTTAACCAGCAGGGTTGTCTGTGCGACACGTCGGTCGACCACCGGCTGCGGATATTCGGCTGAGACCGAACCGACATTAACGGTGCCGGTCTGCACGCTGAACTCCGGCGACAGGCGAAGACGAATCATGTTATCGCGGGTTAAATGCGGCGTGACCATTAAGGTGACACCGATCTCTCGGAAGGCGGTGGTTCCCATGCTGCCGCCCGAGGATGTTTCTGTCAGTTCGATATAAGGAATTTCGGAGATAATCTTGATCGCCGCGGTCTCGTTATCGAGCACCGAGATACGGGGATTGGCCAGCAGCTTGGCGTTGATCTCGTTTTTCTGAGCCTTGATCAGCACGTCGATATCGATATTGTCGTTCAGCCATCCGAAACGCAGGGCCCCGGTGACACTGGAGGTCATTTCGGTTTCTCCGCTAAAACCGCCGGTCATAAACGGATCGCTGTCACCGGCGGTCGGATTGGTTCCGACGCCGCCAGTGAAAGTCGTATTGGTCCCGGCGGCCCAGTCGACACCCAGGTCGAGTTTGTCCTTGCTGGTGATGTCATAAATTCTGGCCTCGACAAGGATCTGCGGTGTAATCCGGTCGATCTCTTCGATGAACGTGTCGATCGCCTTGATCTTGCTTTCGGTATCGGTGACAATGACGTTGCTGGTGCCGGGATTGGAGGAAAGTGACCCTCGTTTGGATATGAATTTTTTCAGAGCTTTTTCCACATCTTCGACATCGGCGTAGGTAATCCGGTAGATTCGGCTGACGAGGCGTTCCGAGCGTTCGGTAATTTCCAGCAGCGGCGCGATCCGTATCATGTTCCTCGACATGACGTATCCGAACCCGTGGGACTCGAGGATGCTTGTCAGAGCTTCGTCCAGCGGCACGTCGGTCAGGGTCGCGGTGACATTACCGGTGACTTTGGGGCTTTTGATCACATCAACATCGGCCTGTTCGGCCATTGCGCGAATCACGTCGTCGATCGGCGTATCGCGGAAATTGATACTGATCTTTTTCTTCATCCGCTGTTCGAGCGAGGTGCGGACTTCGTTATTCGGTTCGGACATACCGTCGGCATGGTCGTCGGCGACCACGTTGGCGCTCAGCATTAAAACCGTCCCCAATAACATTACCAGAAATCTTTTTTTGATCATTAAGCCTTTCATAACAGGTCCTCCAGATATAAACTCCCACATTATTTCCATTTATATTATCGCTGGACTTTCTGTGTCCACCGTTTTCCATCTTTTTCAAATTCAACACTTTCTTTATTAATTTTGATTATGGTCACACCGTTAATGCTATTGCCGACACCGGCGATCTGGGATCCGATCACCGCCGACGGATTATCGTCACTGTAAAGAATTCCCTTAACGATCAGCGGTCCCTGTTCGACATCGTATTTGACAGTACCAAAGGTCATGGGGTCCCGGAGATTTTCGGGATAGGGTTCGGGTGTTTTCCATACGAGCGTCTGGTTTTGAGCACCGTCACCGCCCAGAAGGGACGGTTTGAATTCCGTTTTCGCGTTCGCTTTTTTCGGGGGCATAATGACATTCTTAAAACTGAAGATAAACACCAGAAAGAGAATCGGTATCAGGATTATCATTGCTTTTTGCTTTGCCGGATTGACCCCGGGTTTCGGCGTCAGCAGTTTTGTTTTAATCTTTTCGAGTTTGCCGGCCAGCGCGGATACTTTTTTCAGTTTTTTGAGTGCTGTCTTTTTGACCTTTGTTTCCTTTTGAGGCAAGGTCGCCGTTCGATCGGTTTCTGCTTTTTCGGTTTCGGTGTTTTCTGTTTCCGGCTGTTCGCCCTGAGGTTCTTCGGCGGAAGGCTGCTGCTGAGAGGCTGTGTCTTCAGGCTTTTGGCCGTTCACCTCCGGTTCCAGTTCTTCGTCGGTGGTATAAAGCTGATCAATGCGATTTTCCGGTTTCGTTTCTTGCTGCTGTGTTGTTTCGGATCCTGTCAATATTTGTTCTTTCATCGGTTCATCGGTTGAAGTGCTCTGGATAAGCTCTTCTTCGACGCGCTGCGGTTCTGTTACCGTTTCTTCAGGCTCGATAACGATCGCGGTTTCTTTAGCCTGCGAAACCGGCGATTCCGGGATTTCAACATTGCTGTGGTCTATGTCTTTTTGAGTTTTCGTATTTCCTTTGAGATGGCTGGGAATATTGGCCATATCGTTCTTACCCGGATCGTTCGAAGACGCATCTTTCGAGGCATCGTCATTCATTCCCGGTATGCAGACACCTTTAAAGATATCTGATACTTTTTTTTGCAAACCTGATTTAGAATCCTTCTTCATCGATATCCTCTCTGGATTTATCGTCTAAATCATAGATCAACGAACCGTCGTGCGCGACCGGTTGTCGTTTTTTCTTTCCGTTGATGATTTCATCGGCCAGTGCGTTATATTGTTTGGCTCCTTTGCAGTCCGGGGCATAGGTAATGACCGATTCGCCGGCGCTGGGTGCTTCGGCCAGACGAACCGTCCGGTGGATCACGGTATCGAAAACAAGTTCGCCGAAATATTCCCGCAACTGCTTTTGAATTTGCTTACTGAAGACGGTTCGATTTTCAACGAAGGTTAAAAGCAGCCCGAGTATTGTTACGTCGCATGGACAAAAATTGGTGCGGATGATATCGGCCGTTTTGAACAACTGTCTAAGGCCTTCCATCGCATAGTAATGGATCTGGACGGGGACCAGGACATCGGTACTTGCCACGAGCGCGTTCAGCGTCAGCAGTCCGATTGAAGGGGGACAATCGATCACGCAGAAATCGTACTGATCGTCTATCATTCTGATTTTTTCACCGAGAATCAGTTCCTTTCCCAATGCGTCGTTCAATTCGATTTCGGCGCCGGACAGCAGAATGTTGCTCGGCAGCAGATCAAGCCTGTTGATATTGGTTTCGAGAATCGCTTTCCGTGTCGCAAGCCGGGGGTCGGTGAGAACATGATAAACCGTCGTTTCCATCGCATCGGGGGTATAACCGAATCCAATGGTCGCGTGTCCCTGTGGATCGAGGTCAATTAAGAGCGTGCGTTTGCCTTTATGAGCAAACGCCGCGGCTAAATTCACGGACGTCGTCGTCTTGCCGCACCCGCCTTTTTGATTTGCTATCGCTATCGTTCTCATCTGCTTATTCCTTTTCAGCTTTCCGCTTTTTTCCTGATAAACGCGGACAGATTCATACTGACCTGATGTCCGGTGCTGGAATTTCTGGACCGTGAAATCTCAAATTTATCCACAAAGACGACCGGTTCATTTCTTTCGAGTCTGTTTAAGAAGGTTGCGAACTGGTAAAAATCTTTGACTCTGAAACTGACGTTGATCTGACTTTCATCGATATAGTTGCACTGCAGCGAATCTCTGCCGGTAATTTTTTCTCTCACGCCGATACTGAAGCCTTCGAGTTCGGTCTCGTTTGCGATGTTACTGATATCGAAAACCAGATTGGCGGTACTGCTGTTATCGACCATATATTTATTAAGGTCGGCGCCAAGTTGTTCGATGCGTTCGCGTAGTTTTATTTTGGTTTCCTCGCGGGCCATCTGCTGGGCGGTGTTATAGGCTTCCATTGTTTCTTTGAACTGCTGGGTGGTTCGGCTTTTTGCTTTTAACTGTGGACCGAGCGCGAAGAGATACACGGCCGCGAATAAACCGAAACATACCGCCCAAACGATGCCAACTTTTATCAAATAATCTTTATATCGATCCATAATTAGAACTCTGATTTAAAAATGCAGTTAATCTGGTAACACACCACGTCCTTTTCGTCGAGTTTTTCCATCTCCTGAGACACAAGAATATTTTCCAGCCTTGGGCCGAACGCGGGCGACTGATAAAGCTGTTCCTTGAAGGATCGAACCTCGTCGTCGCAGTCGGAATTGTCTTTACAGCACAAGGTGATCTTTAATGTTCTGATGGGGACATCGACTTTGACTTTCTTTTTGGGATCGGCTTTCGTCGGTTTCTGGAGTTTGACGGTTCGCATGCTTAACTGCAGATTTGTCATTAATGTCGATTCCGGAATATGTTTCGCGATATCAACCAGCAGCGGGGTGACCTGGGTATGCCGTCCTATCATTTTGGTGATTTCCTGCATGCAGCTGTCCAGCACCTTAACTTCCTGATCGAACGATTTTTTCAACTCGACCGCTTCGCTCAGTTCTTTTGTTTTGGTTTTGTAGTTGACCGACGATTTTTGCTGGATTCCCATTGCGATGGTGTTGTTAATATAAATCCCGAACATCATCATTCCGATGATAATCGGAATCGTAACGGCGACCGATCCGATGGCAACGCCTTCGGGCCTGCTTTTAATCGGGATTCCCTGTCCCTTGAGTAAATCAATTTTAAACATATTAGAATGTCCTCATCGCCAAACCGGCCGCTACAACCAGAGCGGGACCGCTGTCATATATTTTTTGTTTCAATGTTTCGTCCCCGTTCATTTTTTCAAGAGGATTGTACCGTACGATCTCCGGCGTAAGCCGGCTGTTCAGAATTTCGGTCAATCCGTCTATGAGCGAAAATCCTCCGCAAAGATAAATTTTATCAATCGTCGCATTCTGGTCTCCGGCGTTGTAATAACGAATCGAGTTCGTGACATCGGTGACCAGTTGGCCGCACGCTTTTTCGAGGCTGCCGCGGAGATCGAAATCGCTTTGGGGCGTTTCATTTCCTAACAGCAAATCTTTTGTTTTGGCCATGGTCAGGTCATTATCGCCGGCTATTTTATGAATGATATTGGCGGCGGCAAACGCGATATCGCGAACAAAGGGCAGTCCGTCGGTTCCGTTGATCGCCAGCGTGGTATTTGAATGTCCCACGTTTAAAACGGCCAGGACCTGTGACGGATCGACTTTTTCCAGTTCGCCGATGCAATTAAGCATCGCCAGGCCATCGACGTCCATGAGTACCGTTTTCATCGACGCTCCCTGCACCAGGATTTTTTTATTGTTGATAGCCCTATTGGTAGCGGCCACCAACGTTCCGCTGATGGTCTCTTCATCCTGCGAGACGACCTGATAGTCCAATGTGCTGTCTTCGAGATTAAACGGGCATACCTGTGAAGCTTCCATCATAACGGCTCCGTCGATCTCATCCGGCAAAAGAGAGGGAAATTCGAAAGAACGCACGGCGATCTCAGGGCCTCCGACGCCGCAAACAGCGAATTTAGAACCGATGCCGGCTGCGTTCAGAGCGTCTTTTACCGCCTCGACCGTATTGGTCTGCTTAAGGTATTCATCCTTTGGATCACAGGCGGCAATTTCCTGCAAGGCAGCATCTGTCAGCGTATATGCATCCGACGTTTTTTTGACCTTGACGGTCTTAACCGACCAGGCGCCGATGTCAATGCCGACAACCTCGTTTTGTCCTAATTTTATAATTTCCTGTAGTTTCATACTTCTCTTCATTTCCAAGAAACTTGTGCTTCTGTATGTAAAATGTAATTAATAAATGCTGTCATGCCAAATCTACCGTTAGATATTTATTCACAACAGTATATCGACTCTCCCAAACCTGCTTATAACCTGGAAATTCACAAGTTTGTAGAATACCGAAAAAATAACAGCTTGATCGACCGACCGATAACCATTCGGATAGCGGTTCATTTTAGAGGATATCTTTGTTATTAATCGTTTTCTATTCATGCGAAATCAAAGAAAACACTCCAATCGATCGAAATCGTTAAACACAGAAGCATTATCGGGCTGTTGTTGATTTCTTTTATTAAATACCCCCGCTTTGACCGCCCCCTCCGAGGCCGCCCCCACCTTGCTGACCGCCTTGATCATCATCGGGCAGTTGGCCTTGACCGCCCTGTCCACCCTGTCCGCCGTTATCAGGATTTTCCGGGTCTTCCTGGTACCAGTTTGCCCTCCATGACCGTGTGATGATCGGGGTTCCCGGAGGCAGATTGGCGATATCAAGCAGGCTTTGATCGAAGCCCCAGTCCCGGTTCGGGGCCTTATAAAAAGGTTCACCGTAAATCCATAAACCGGTTGCCTGCTCGCTGTACCACAAACTGTTGATGGATCCTCGCCAGGTAATCGTTTCGCCGCTCCAGTCTTCGACAAATCGCATGAGATTTTCGAGACCGCCGCCGTAACCGGTTCCATCCTCCGTCGGAGAGTGACCCGCGATGATGCAGGTATTGATCTCGATATCTTCGGTCTGGTTCCAGGTTGGTATCGGATTCATCGGGTCTGGATCGACCCATTGATTGGACAGAATATTGATCGAGTCACACAACACGGAAGCCGGGCGTTTATTGAGATTAAAATCGCCCTGGATGTAGAGCGGGTTATCGGTGGCGATCGTCATTCCCCCTGCCGGCAGGGTGTCGGCGTTAACAATTCGAACCGCATCCTGCTGACCGGCCTGGGCGGTATCGCTCGAAATATAAATGATGCCGTTGGCGGGAAATTTGCCGTTTGCAACTAACTGCTGGACGTCGATCTCGGTTATCTTGATCTGTTTATTTTCTCGATGATTAAAGAACAAAGTATCGGTATTGATTGGATTATTGTCGTCATCGTCGTCATCGTCACCATCGTCATCGTCAGCATTATCTAAATTGATAATCTGGCCGGCTTTGTTATAGGCGACACCGTCGATGATGCGCAGACCCGCCTGCCAGTAAAGCCTGCCTTTTTTTAAACTAATTTCTTCCGATGAGATGGCAGGATTTAAGGTGTCACCGCGTTTGATGATCTCGATGGGGTTTTCTTCGAGCGGGATGGGAACTTTAAGTTTAGGGACATCGTGTTCCTTGGACCGGACCGTTCCCTGCCAGGTCTCCAGGGCCAGATCGATCCATCCGTCGGTTGACGAATCGATATCCATCGGGTGATACACGTCGTCTTTGTCTTTGATCCAGACATCACCATTTCGATTTTGAGGATCGCCGGGTTTGCTTTCGCGATAAATATCTTCGCTGGAGGTGACATAAGAATCGATATGAAGTTCGGAATTGGTATTGAGATAGATATCACTGTTAGAATGGATCCTGCCCGCGATGGTCATGGTCGGACCGGGATTGATCTCAAGGTCCTGTTCATAGAAGGTCGCGAACTGATACAGATGAAAACGCTGATCCTCCACCCACTGCACCAGCCGCTTGTTGACCCCGCCGCTTTTATTGTCGCTGACCTCAACGGTGATCTTGAACTGCTGGACAATCGATTCCATCCCGTTCTGCGGTCCGGTGTCGATAATTTTCGTCTGCAGATTACCGACTTTTTCGATGGAAAAAACATCGAACGAATATCCCTGGATTTGGGGTGTCTGTATGTCGTAATACTCTACCAGATCGCCCTCATCGGCAAAATCAATAATCTGGCGTTTTTCGCTGAGTATTTTATTAAGCTGCGCGATGCCGTATTCGATGCCCGCCTCGGCGGCGTAGAAAGCCTTTTTTTCCTCGACCGTTCTGTCGGCCAGGATCACTTCCGTGCGGGACATGCTCAAAATCGACAGGCCCAGGACGGTAAAAATCACCGTCATGACCATAACGGCGACCAGTGCCAGGCCGTTATGTCTTTTTATTCTCTTGGTCATCATTTTTCTCCCTTCTATCAGAAACTGTAATTTCGGATCATGACCGTCGTATCCAGGCTGGATTGTTCGGATCCTTTTGAGACGGTTATGCTCATCGTCACTTTTGTGACCTGAACGGTAAAGCTCAGGCCGGTGACGTTATAAAGTACAATTTCGGGGTCTTCCGCTTCCAGTTGTTTTTTGACGGTGTTGTCGTCCTGATCCCAGTAGTAGCGTGTCCATGTCCCGTCGGAGTGCAGCTTGATCGAGGTGCCGTTGTTTTCGGTTTCAGCCCAGTTGCACATCCTGATCGGACCGGTCAGGACCTCCATCATATAGGTTGCGTCTCTTTGAAGATTTGCTTTTGTCCAGGCATCGTCCCAATAGGTGTGCCCCGACTTAATCGCGGTCCCTGTGGCCAGAATAACAATGGCCCCGGCGAGCATCGCCATGAGCAGTTCGACCAGCGTAAAGGCTTTTTTATTTTTCTTTTTCATTTTTTACCTCGGCGCAATATATGTCCTGAGATTGACATTATGAAACTTATCTCTTTGCTGCCACCGGACATTGACGCGGACCGTTTTATAAATACTCTGATCAATAATGACGGTTTGCCGTATATAGTTGGTACCGTCGATCGTGACCGTTTCATTTGAGGTTCCGACGGGAATGGTATAATAATTGGCGGCTTTGAGCTCCTCGATTTTCTGGGATCCGAGCAAGGCAGCAGCGCGGTAATGCTCGCGAATATCGATCTGGCTTCTGCCGGTGACATATAAGGTAGAACTTCCCATCACCACGATGACAAAGATCAAACTTGCGAACATGACCTGCATCAGCGTGGTTCCTCTCTTAAAGGTTCTTTTTCGCGCCATGATTATAGCCTTTTATAAAAGTCATCAATCTTATCAGCGGAGGATGTTATTCGTGTTTTTAACACAACGCCGATAGCGGCTGAGGTTTTTCCAACCACAGCCGCTCGGGTTTTGTCCAGGGTCCCAACCATGTTTTGATCTGGGTTCGAAGGACTCATCATCCTCCTCCGATTTCCGCACTATTCAGTTATATAAAGTATTGATTAAGCTTTCTCGGTTTACGAAACGTACTCACCGCGGAATCGCTTAGTTCTCAGCCCAGGTTACGGTACCGTCGGCGTTGCCTGTCAGCGTGTAACCGGCAGGATTGGTCGGTGCCTCGGTCTGGGTTCCCGGTGAAGCCG
>CAZNET010000068.1:0-9725 GCA_964571885.1 uncultured Pirellulales bacterium | reverse complement strand
ATAATAACGTCCGGGTCCTGACGAAGGACATGTTTTAATCCCGAAGCAAAATCCGGACAATCAAATCCGATTTCCCGCTGTTCGATCATGCACTGTTTGTTTTCGAGCAGATATTCGATCGGATCTTCCAGCGTAATGACACGTTTGCGATACTTCCTATTGATAATGTCGATCATCGACGCCAGCGACGTACTTTTGCCGGAACCGGTATGACCGGTCACCAGAACAAGCCCTCGGGGCAATTCGGTCAATTCCTTTACGATCGGCGGCAGATGCAGTTGATCGATCGAGTAGATCTTGTTTGGAATCACTCTGAAGGAAATACCGATCGAATCGCGCTGATAATGCGCATTGACTCTGAAACGATGCCCGTTATCGGAAATAGCCGTGGAAAAATCAAGGTCCCGGTTGGTTTCGAGCTTTTTCATCCCTTCGGGGCCGACCATCGATAACACCATTTCCTTAGCGATTTCCTCGGTGACGACCGGAAAGTCCATACTGATCAACTCGGTATTACGGCGCATGATCGGCGGCATGTTCAGATTGATATGCACGTCACTGGCTTTTTCCTTGATCGCCTTGGCTAAAACTGTTTTTATGTTAATCATACTGATACTCCCTCAAATTGACACATATGTCTGCATATATTTTTTTAATCCATATTTTCAACAAAGACTTCTTCTTCACTTTGTCCATAAATTTCCGTTACGCGTAATACTTCTTCAATTGTGGTTAATCCGGCTTTAATTTTTTTAATTCCGTCGTCGAACAAGGAATCCCTGCCGCTGCGTCTGAATGCCCTTCGCATATTGCTGACGGACGAATCTTTATTGATCATGTCCCTGAAATTATCGTCAATAATCAGTAATTCATAAATACCGACTCGTCCCACATAGCCGGAGTTTCTGCAATTCTCACAACCGGCTCCATAAAACATTTCATCGTGCGAGATACCGGCCCGTTCGACATATTTACGCATATTTTCCGGAACCTGATAAGGCTGTTTACATTTCGGACAAATCCGTCTGACCAGACGCTGGGCCAGCACGCCGTTCAATGACGCTGCAATAAGATAAGCGTCGATGCCGATATTGACCAGTCTTGTCACGCTGCTCGCAGCGTCATTGGTATGCAGGGTCGACAGGACAAGGTGACCGGTTAATGCGGCCTGAACCGCAATTCGCGCGGTCTCATTGTCACGAATCTCACCGATCATGATAATATCCGGGTCCTGACGCAGCAGGCTTCGCAGTGCCGATGCGAACGTCAGACCGATTCTTTCATTTGCCTGGACCTGATTGCAAAAATCCAACTCATATTCGACAGGATCTTCAACCGTGGAAATATTCAGCCGGTCTCCGTCCATCTGGCACAATGCCGAATAAAGCGTGGTACTCTTACCTGAACCGGTCGGGCCGGTCACCAGCAGAATGCCGTGAGGTAATAATACCTGTTCACGGAAGACTGCTTTTGTTTCTTGTTCCATACCCAACTGTTCGAGTCCCCGTAGTATGGACTTGCTGTCCAGCACACGAATCACCACTTTTTCTCCGCGATTTGTCGGCAGGGTCGATACACGAAGATCGATCTCGCGCCCGCCGACAATAACCGAAATTTTGCCGTCCTGAGGAAGCCGTCTCTCCGAAATATCAAGATTGGACATGATTTTTATTCTCGAAACCACCGCCTGATGCATTTTGATCGGGGACTGCATCGTCTCAAACAGAACTCCGTCGATTCGATAGCGGACTTTCGTAATTTTATCTTTTGGTTCAATATGTATATCGCTCGCACCTTCATGAATGGCGTTGCTGATCAGATAATTCACAAATTTAATAACCGGTGACTGGCCTGCCATTTTCTCAAGGTCTTCGGTGTCATCTTCTTCGTCCTGAACGACTTCGACATCCGTCATGTCACTGATAATATCATCGACGTCATAATCGATCGAATCTTCCCTGAAGTAATCGCAGACCTTATCAATATCGTTTTGACTGCAGGCGACGACGATCATGTTCATCTGAACTCTTCGTTTGACCTCTTCAATGGCAAAAGCATTCGAAGGCTCGGACGTCGCGATCACCATTCCCTCGGCTTCGAGCGCGATGGGACAAATCGAATTATTCTGTATAAAGTCCAAATCCAGCATGTCAAATACTTCCCGGTTAATCTCTTCGGGGTCTATATGCCTGAACTCAAGCCCGTATGTTTTCGCCTTTGCCTCAAGAATATCGGTTTTATCCACCAGGCCGTTCTTCTGCAATATTCTCTCAAGATCCGATCCCGGATTGGCTTCCTGTTCTCTGCGAACAAAAGAAAGCTGGTCATTATTGATTTTTCCGATTTCAAGCAATACATCGGCCAAATCCCGTTCATGAAATTCAACAGCCTGTTCCGGGGAATATAAATTACTTAATCCCGGAATTTCTTCGGGTTCGGTCTGCACGGCGGTGCTGTTAATATCCGTCAAAGCACCGTCATAATCATCCGGCCGATCCGACTGTTTGTGTTTATCTAATCCAAAAGGTAATTTCATTGCGTCAACTTCAATATCATCTCAATGGGACCAATTTGTTTTGTTTCCTCTTCGCCTTCGGACGGCTGCTGAGCCCACCGAAGCTTGACCGAATCCGCTGTGATTTCGGCGACTTTAAACTCCTTTATCATATCGCCTTCATAAAGAATTTTATCGTCAACCATACAGCAAAAGCCCTGCTGGGTCTGCATAATACTCAACAATTGCATCCCATGGGTTTTTTTACTCAACTGCCGCTGCATTTCCCGGCGTCTGGCTTCCAGAAGAGCGTCATGGTCCAGTTCCGTATCCTGATCCATAGAACCGGAAAAATCACCGGCAACAACGTCAAGCTTAAACGGGTCCTTTACCAGTTCGTCAACTTCAATCTGCTCCACATCGGAAAACTCATAAAATTTATTGACGATTTTTTCCAGATTATCGAAGATTTCGGTTCGCACACCGATCAACCGTGAAATAGCCTGTTCGATTTGAGTATCGTCGCCCTTTGTTTTTGACGCCTGTGCCTTGGCCGGAGCTGCATCTTTTATCATGAAAACAAGTACTCCGATCCCAAGACAAAAAACGATAATCAGGGCCATGGTGCTCTTTCGTGTCTTCTTCGACTTGGAAGCGACTGTGTAGAAAGCCTGCTGGTTATCAACACCGTTGGGAGCCTCGTGACCATCCGATTGCTCCTGAGGTGTCAAATTTTCCAAATTATCCTCTTTCATAAAAGATAACATAAATTAACTCCGTAATATAAAGTCAATCCGTCTTAGATTTTTCTTATGTATTCAGAAAGAATACGCTGACAACAAATTCGGCTGAAATAGTAAAGTCATCTTCTTTCTCCAGCTCCAGTTCGCGTATCTTCATAATTCGCGGGAGCTTTTCCAGTTCCAGCATAAATGAATAGAACGAATTAAAATTGCCAACGAGTTCCATTTTCAACGGCTGTTCGATATAACCGCTGTTGTCTTTTTGATTCAGCGTTCTGATCGTCTTGGGTTGCAGTCCCTGTTTCTGTGCGATGACGGTCACCTGCTCGAGCACCTTATGGATTTCATCGGTAGGCGGCAATTTGCTTTCAAAAAACTTAATTGCCTCTTCGAGCTGTTCCAGTTGTTTGTTTAAATCTTTGGCCGCGGAGGTGTGTTTTTCAAGCTCTTCGAGCTTTGCCAGTTTTGTCTCAACCTGAGCTTTGCGTCTGGCCAGATCCTCGTTAGCCGGTTTAATCATAAAATGATACGCAACAAAGGATAACGCTATCAGTAAAATAAAAAACAAAAATTTTCGCAAACCACTTTTCATCGTTTTATCCTTTCCTGGTCTATGCTCTAAAAATTCACCGTTGCCATATCTTTCTTGGCTCTGATCTGATTAATATCTTCTTTGGTCAGGTGAATGTCTTTTTTCAACTTCGCTGTCAATTTGAATTTTCGGAACTCAGTACTGTTTTTCGTTTTGTGTTCCTTGGATTCGACCAGCGCCACCATTTCCAGCAGCATGGAGCCGTTAAGTCTTTCGATATATGCGGCAACTTCCAGGTCGCTTGGCGCTATTCCTTCTATCGCGATGTCCGTTTCAAGCAGTTTTTCCGGGGAAACCGACGCAGCGCTTGATTTGCCGTTTTTATGACCGACATTTCTTCGACGGTAATCCCTCGGCATTTTCTGTTCAAAACTAAGATCCAGCAGCGACATGCCCGAAGGCAGATCATTTGTCAGCGCGGCCAGCAAAACGCTTTTGGGAATGGATTCGACCAGTTCGGCGGTGGTTAAGGCGGTTTTCATCATTGCTTTACGCTTGGTCTGCAGTTTTTCAAACTGTTCGATGGTTTCCTGTGCCTGCTTCATTTTCTCATTTACGAGTTTTTCTTTTTCTTCAAAACTATTCTGCCTGAATTTGATCGTCAAAAATGCACCGGTTAAACCGGCCATCACAATCAAAAACAGGAACAGATAAATGAGATTCGTTCGCTGCGACTCATTATTCTGAATATAATCATCCGGAACAAAATTAATATTGGCCATTTTCTGTTACCTCGACATAAGGTTACGATAAGCTCAGGCCAAAAGCAGTGGCCCAGCTGAATTTACAATTTCTTCTGTCAATTCCTCTTTCATATAAATTCTCAGTTTTCAATGCCGCCAGACAATCCCCCATCTGAGCGGGCATCTCCAGCTTCTGAGCAATCGTCGCGCAGATATCGCGATGGATATGCTCGCCGGATAAAAAGATAATTCGTTCAATAACCGATCGTTTATTCATGGCGGCAAACTGACGTCTGCAGCCATTCAATTCTAAAATCAAACGAGACATTACTTCTTCATTATCGAGCTTGCTCGAACCGATCGGGATCGAGCGCGCATATAAAGCGTTTTTGTATCGACAAATCACAACATTGGTGCAGTTTGATTTAATATCAATCAGACCGACGACCGAATTGAGGTCGCTTTTTCGTCTGCCGAAAAATCTGATATAACTATTGATCAGAGCTAACGGCCAGACCGTGATGGATTTGATCTGAAGATTCGCTTTTTCATAAATCGCTAAATGCCTGTTTATTTTTTCTCTTTCGGTCACAATGATAAGATAATTATCATCTTCCAACGGTACCGTCTTAATCATGATATCGTCGGACCCGAACGGCAGTTTATTCTTGATTTTGGAAATGATATAATTTTCGACCTGGCCTTCCTTGCTTTTCGGCACTTTAACTTCCGTGACGAATGTGTCCTGGGCGGGCAGTGAGGACACGACCTCTTTGCCCTTAAAGGTACCCTTGGAAACCAACTTGCGGATATTTTCAATCACCCATCGCTGCCACCCGGCACTTCCGGGAACAATATCTTCGGGAACATATTCGCTGCCGCCGGCGATCAGATCCAGACCTTTGCCGTTTTCGCTAAGCTGAATCAATCGGACAGCCTGTTCGCCCATGTCCACTCCTATAGGAAAAATCTTTTTTTTCGAGAATAATGACATTCACGTTATCCTGCCAATACGTATTTGATGACCTTTTTCATCAATCCTTTTCGAAACGCAACAGCGCTTCATTCATCGCATAAATCTGGCCGCTACATTACTGATAAACCATGCTAAAACATAATTTCGCCACTTAAAATATAGTAAACAGCACCGCGTCAAGCCAAATCGAACCGCCATATTTGAATTCACTTACGAAGAATTCAAGGCATTTTTTTTACTTCCTATAATAGCGAAATACTGAACTTAAGGTGATGATGGGCGAGGGTTTAACGACTTTATCGCAGTGATCGCAAACAATAACAATAAAAACGGACCTGTGATTAAATTGAAAAAAGATTTTAACAATTATTCAAAAACATCTTTGAAGTGACACGTGAAAATTGAATTATCGGACTGGAGATGCGGCTATCAAATTCATAGTAAATCGGGGCTGTTTTGCCTGTTTTATTCGGCCTTAAGCTGCCGTGTCATGAGATCTGAAATGGCTTCGGCGACTGATTTATTTTCGAAGAGAATATCGTGAACCGCTTTTGTAATCGGCATTTCGACGTTATATTTTTTGGCCAACGCCATCACCGATTGACATGTGGAAACACCTTCCACCACAGAATCTGTCGCGGCCAAAGCCTGCTTGGCCGATTGTCCCTGACCGATCCGCTGGCCGAAAGAACGGTTCCTGCCCTTCGGCGAGATACAGGTTGTCACCAAATCACCCAGGCCGGTCAGACCGGAAAATGTTTTCGGTTCAGCGCCCATTGCTTCTCCCAGCCGTTTTATCTCCGCCAAACCTCGGCTGAGCAGGGCCGCCTTGGCGTTGTCACCGCCTTGGGTACCGTCAATAATACCCGCCGCTATCGCAATAACATTCTTCATCGCGCCCGCCAGCTCGACTCCCAAGATATCGGTATTGGTATAAATACGAAACCATTCGGCAGCGAACGTTTCCTGAACGTGTTTAGCCAACTGTTCGTCTTCACTGGCCGCACAGGCCGTGGCTGGCAGCTTCCGTATCAGTTCGTCCGCGATGGTCGGCCCGCTCAGCGCGACAATGCGCATATCCCCGACGATCTCCTTGATAATCTCGTCGGCCCGAAGCAGGGTGTCATTTTCGATGCCTTTGGTCACCGAGACAACCGGTACATCGAGACGGACATAAGGTTTGAGCCTTTTCCACACGCCGCGGACATACTGACAAGGGACAGCAGAGACAATCAGGTCGCAAGACAAGAATATCTTTTCATCATCTGATTCAAAACGAACCGATTCATTGATCTTATGACCGGGCAAAAATTTTATATTTTCCCCTGCCTCGACGATTTCCTTTAATTGACCGGCGTCGTGGCCCCATATCGTGACAACTTTGCCCTTATCACTGAGAAGATTCGCCATGACAGTTCCCATGGCACCGTCACCGATAATTGAAATCTTTTCGAACATAACTTTACCGATTTAACGAAATTATAAAACGTCCTTCGCGGGATTATATAATTTTATAAAACTCAATGTCAAAAGTAAATTTTCTGACTCATTTCAAATGTAACAGAAATACACGCTTGTCAAAATCATTTGACGGATTCTCCGCTCATTATTGAATCGAATGAACTGATCGAGACAACATCCATTTGTTTCCTGAAAATCTATTAAAGTGCTATATTTATTAGTATTATGTTAATATAGTTAAGGTTGTGTTATTTTTTAAAATTATCTATGTTTTTCACTTGACAGTCTTTTAACGTTTATGTTAAATTAGGTATTTGTAAATGCGGTATTTTTTCTTATTTCCGCTGAAAAACATGGGTGATGGAACAGTGGCGTTCTTTCCCTTTAATTAAAAAGAAGTTATGAAAATTATTTAAAGTTAATTCAGGAGGCAGAAAAATGAAACAGTTAATAGGAATTTTAGTGGTTTTAATGGCAGTGCCGGCCTTGGCGGTCTTCGACGTTGATGTGATGGAGACCTTTGACCACGATCTCGGCGACTGGGGAACCGTAGGTGACGTTCAGCATCAATACCAAATCAACGGAAACGGCTATGCGGACCTGGGTTCACTTTGTTCAAACGAAGAGAATAAACTTTACCACTGGTTTACCGCACCGGTAACGGGTGAATATTCCTTATCCTTTGATTACAGATTTCTGGGCGTTGACCTTCTCGAAGAAAATGACATCGTCAAAGTGAGGATCTCCACCATCGGGACGATCGGCCAAACAAGTTCGGCTTATGGTCTGACAAACGGTGACGGATGGCAAAATTATCAGGCACCGCCGCCAATCATTGAGATGGTGGCCGGCGAAAGCTATAGACTTGTTTTCATGCTGCTCGAGGAAGACAATTTCAATTTGCCGTGGTATCTTAAAGCACTGGAAGCCGGTTTAACAACCACCCTGCATGTCGATAATGTCCTGCTTAGTGCACCGGAAGTGATTCCCTCACCGGCAGCCATACTGCTTGGCACCGTGGGTATGGGAATTGTTGGTTATCTCAAAAGACGCAGAACCTTATAAATCCGAGCTTCTAAAAAATATTGTTATACCAAGCCGAGGTTAAACACCTCGGCTTTTTTTATGTTGCAGGGTTATAAGTAATCGCCATCGCAGAATAATCCCCTTGCTTACTTGTGAAGAATTCATTCAATCCCCAAATGTTCGGTTCGCGCCTGTTTGCAGATAACCGAAACCAAAGGAATAAAAACATTATGTTTTATCAGAACAAAATATACCTATCAAAGTAATAGAGATTCGATTGAAAAATAAATAAAGGAGGTTAAATATGAAAACGTTAGCATTGACATTGGCGGCATTGATGCCGACAGCGGGGGTTGCTTTATTTGATGTAGGGCAAACTGAAACGTTCGATATTGATCTGGGAAACTGGCAAACGGCCGGTCATGTTGCATGGTCCAACGCATTAAGTTACGGTAATGGCGGTTATGCAAAACTTGGAAAAATCGGAACCGATAACGACAATTTATTCTGGCACGAATTCGTTGTCCCGATGACCGGTCAATATGCATTGAACTTCGATTACCGATACATCGGATGGGATCATTCCAGAGATAATGATCGATCCGCTGCGGCCATAAAAACAATCGGCAATATCTGGACGACAAATTCCGCGATCGGATTGGCAAATTCATTAGAGTGGCAAACGGCCGCTATACCGCCCTTCACCGTCGAACTGATCGGCGGCGAGCAGTACTGGCTGGGATTTCGCCTCAAGGAATTCAAGGATACCAATCCTTTAAAGAGGCTTAAACTGATGACATCGCTGCATATTGACAATGTAAGCTTGAGTTTTCTTAACTCGGTCCCTGAGCCTGCTGCGATTATCCTCAGCAGCATCGGAATCTCGCTGGTCGGCTGGTTAAAAACCCGGATGGTGCTGCAGTAAATTACAAATCAGCTCTCAATCACCGCTGCGAAAGGCCGAAGTTTTGATCGCTTCGGCCTTTTGCTTTTATGTCGTGTGTCCGAAACGCCGATAATAAACATATAAAAATTAATTTGAATTCGGTATTCGGGTCTATATACTTATAACCGTAAAGGAACGATTTATGTCAACACGCAAACCAAAAGTTATTGTCGTAGGGGGTACTTATATCGATATGGCGTTTCGCTGCACCGAAATACCAAGCCCCGGCCAGGCAGTCGTCGGCTCATCGCTGCGTTGCGTCGTATCCGGCGAAGGCCCTAACCAGGCCGCCGAAGCCGCCTTATGTGGTTGCGATGTTTATCTTATCAGTAAAGTCGGGGATGACCCCTACGGTAAATTTACAAAGGAAAGCCTTGCAGAATATAATATCAATACCGATTTCATCTATACCGCCAACGCCAAGAATACCGGTATCATTACCACAATGGTCAACGGCGAAGGCGAAAACGCCATGTGCATCTACCGCGGTGCAAACAACTCACTGATGCAGGATGACATCGAAACCGCCGAGACCGCCATCGCCGAGGCCGATATTTGTCTGATCCACGGCAGACTGCCGAGCGAAACCGTCGCCGCCGCCATCAGACTGGCAAAAGTGCAAGGTACTGCTGTCATCTTAAATCCCGCCCGCTATATCCGGCGAAGCGGCGATGAAGATATGGATTTACCAATCGATTACTTAAGCGTTGATGTCCTTGTCGCGAATCTTTATGAAGCTGCTCAGATTACCGAGCATTCCGAAGCTAATATCCGATCAGCCAAAATGGTCGGCTCGGAAATCGT
>CAZNET010000067.1:802-9912 GCA_964571885.1 uncultured Pirellulales bacterium | reverse complement strand
CCCGAAGATCAAAACGGTCCGTGAATCGCTGGGAGTGGCCGATGACCAGCTCATGATCCTGACGGTGGGCGGGGATGCCGCCTCGAAAGGGGCCCAGGAAGTGCTTCAGGCACTGGCAATTGACGACCCCAAGGCGCCCGACTGGAAATATGTATGCAAGGTCTGGCCTCAGCCGCGAACCGAACAGCAGAACCTGGCGGACCTTCAGCTGGCGACGCATCTGGGCATCGAAAAGAACGTCGTTTACACCACCAGCCGAGTGTCACGCAACTTCATGCCGTACCTGATCGCCGCCTGTGATATCTATGCCGCTCCTTCCCGTCTGGAGGGTTTCGGAATGATCCAGGTCGAGGCCAACGCCTGTGAAAAACCGGTGATCGGCATCAAGGCGATGGGAATGCTCGATACACTGGTGCACGGCAAGACGGCATTTCTGGCCGAAGTCGCCCAGGAGATCCGCCTGCGGGAAACATTGCTTGGTGACGAATCGGGTTACGAGCAGGGACATAAGCATGTTTTCAAGAGGCCGAGGATCGTCGATTACCGCGCGAGCATTCACGACATCGCGAATTATCTGATGGACCTGATGGAAAATGCGGAGCTGAGAGAAAAGATGGGCCGGGAAGGCCGACAACGCGTGGTGGAGCATTTCGATTACCGTGTCGTCGCTAAAAAATTCGTTCAAATCATATCCGAGCGTTTGGGGATTTCTTAAATTGGATCATCGGCAGAAAAAACTTATCGAACAGACAAGAGCCGCCGCGCTCGACGTGCTGCTGCATAACAATCACGGCCCCTTTCGGGGTCTTCCGCGAACAGCCGGCTGGGGATATCCGGAACCTTATACCCGGGACCTGATGATCTGCTCGCTGGGTGTTCTTGTTAGCGGCAATCAAAAGCTGACGGCTTCCGTAAAGCGTGTGCTTGAGACGCTGGCCAAAAATCAGTCGCCGCTCGGACATATTCCCTCGCTGGTTCATGACCGGCATGACCGCGGTTCCAGTGACTGCACGCCTTTGTTTTTGATGGGGGTCGGATTGTGGCGAAGAGCGACGGATCAGTTTGATTTTCTGCAGGAAGCGGTTGAAAAATCGCTTACCTGGATGGAATACCGAAGTCCGTCGAATGACTTTCTGATCTCTCAGCTTCCGACCAGTGACTGGCGCGACGAACAGTGGGTACTGGGATACGGCCTGTATGTCAACACCGTGACTTACTTGTATCTGAAGCTTTTGGGCCTTGACGAACGGGCGGCCAGATTAAAGCAGGAGATGGAGCATTTCACCATCAAGGGCGACAAGCAGAACCGCCATGTCCACGAGGGGCTGGTGCTGCGTTCAAAGCCGTACTACGCCTTGTGGTCGTACAAGGTCTATCGAAGCGAACGGTTCGATCTGCTGGGCAACAGCCTGGCGATAATTTCCGGCATCGCCTCCAGGACTCGGGCGGGCCATTTGATCAACTGGATCGAGGACGAATGTGAAGCCCTCAAAAAATCCGGCGAGCTTGCGGTCGATCTGCCGCCGAATTTCTTCCCGTATATTCGACAGGATGATCCGGACTGGCGGCCGCGCTATCAAAAATACAACCTGCCCGGCGAATATCATAATGGGGGGATCTGGCCTTTTATCTGCGGTTTTTATATCGCGGCGCTGGTGGCCGCCGGCAAAGAGAAACTCGCCGAAAAAAAACTGGTCGCGCTGACGAATCTGATCAAGCAAAAACGTACCGAAGATCTTGAGTTCGGTTTTAACGAATGGCACCGGGCCCAGGACGGCACGCCATGCGGACAGGACTGGCAAAGCTGGTCGGCGGCGATGTACCTCTATGCTGCAGAATGTGTTTTGAAAAATAAACTTCTTTTGTTAGATAACACCTGATTCAATATCTGAATCAATTACCCGTGTAAAAGTCCCTGAGCTCAATGGTATAAACATTGCCGTCCAGCGGGGCGCCGACTTCGGTAAGGCTGATCGAGGTGTTCCAGATCAACGGTTTTCGTAAGACGAACTGCGTCGAGAAATCTGAACTCAATGTCACCGGAATGACAGCGTCATCGCCGATACGGACAGAGACGGTGTTTATTCCATGAATTGAATGGCCGCCGGGATCAAAATTCAGTGTCACCATTACGCGATCAGGACGCTTGGATGTACCGGCGTCGATATGTTTAATCGTAAAATCGAAATTGTGACTTTTCAAAGTTTCCGGAGTAAGTTCAATCGGCCCATCGTGAATCGAAGATTGTGAGCTTGTTGAAGGTTTGAAGTTTTTAGCCGGTTTGTTTTCAACCGGGACTTGCGGTTTCTCAGCAGGCTGGATTTTCAGCACCGGACTTGTTTTTTTATCTTTACCGGTTGATGCCGGATAGTAACCCACAAATGAGACCACTTTTTGGCCGGTTGGACTTTTGACCCAATCCAAAAAGGGCTGAAGATCCGGATTGTCGGATTTTGGATTTACATAAAAATAAAGCGGACGGGCAAGGGGATATTTTCCCGAAGTAACATTTTCATAACTTGGCCAGTAGCCGGCATGTCCGGAACGGTCCGACAGACGAATAATATGAGAACCTGGACTGTAGGCGATGCCGCCATAACCGATGGCATTTTGATTACGCGATACACATGAGGTCATCATCGAGGTCGTGGAAACCTCACGGCCGAGATTCGAGAAATCGTTTCCTTTGAGGACATGTTTCTTGATGTAAGACCGTGTACCTGAATTCTTGTCACGGTTATACAGATCAATTCTTCGGTTAAACCCTCCGATTTCGCTCCAGTTCCTGATTTTTCCGCTTAAAATCTCCGAAAACTGGGCGATGGTCAAACTACTGATAGGATTATTATTGTGAACATAGATGCCGATGCCGTCAAGAGCGACAATTATTTCTGTTGGTTTACTGCCGGTCATTTGCTCAAAAGCTTGTTTTTCGTTTTCTTCCATCGCCCTCGAAGCCGCTGCGATATCTATTTCCCCCTTCAACAAAGCCTCAATTCCTTTTTGTGAACCGCCTGCCTGAACCTCGAATTTGACCAATGGATTATAAGTTCCATACTCCGAAGACAGCTCACGGTTCAATATCAACATAGTATCCGAACCCTTGATGGTGATTGTTCCCGCTGGTGCAGGGATTGTCATTACAAAACAAATCAGTCCGAGAAGGATAGCGGCATATGGATATTTGATTATGGACGAACAGATTGATGCATATTTCGTTATGGATACACAGAATCTTTTGTGTTTCTCTGCCTGATAAACATTCATAAGTTTCTCCACTGATAATTAGCGTGTTTTAGCGACGCGTTCGACCTGTTCGAGGTATTTCTGGATATTTTCCCGAAAGCTAAGCTGTTGTGCCTGTCTCAATAACTGCAAGGCTTCATTGTATTTCCCCAGTTTGACCAACAACTGAGCATGCCTGACTTTAGCGTCCGGCTCATATTTTGGAATACTTGAGGCTCGCTCATAATAGAAAATCGCTTTTTCATTTTTTCCTTTGCGTGCGTAATCCTGACCCAGCAAAATCAGAGCTTCTCCGTCGGACGGATCCAGTTGAACGATCTGCTCCAGAATCGCAACTTCTTCTTCACCCGCACCTTGGGCGACGGCGATGCGTGCCTGAAGTTTAAGCAATTCTTTTCTTTCATCATCTTCGAGATTCGCACCTTTGAGTCTTTCAATATTTTCGATCAGTTGTTTTGTTTCATCGAGGGCGCCGCGGGCGGCCAAGACCTTGGCCGACCGGATGGCCCGGTCAGGCCTGGCCTGAGGTTCTTTTTTCATCGCACGAACATATGAATTGACGGCCAATCTATAAAGGCCCTCGTTAATATAAATGTCTCCCATCATGTTAAGGCTGTCGGCGGTTGATTTGCCGAGACTGTCAACCAGTTCGTAATTCTCCACGGCCTTGAGCGGCTGATTGAGCCCGATAAAGGCATTTGCCTGAAGCAGCCACAGGTCTACACGATCAGGTTCATTTTTAATCAACTGATCGCAGAACGCGACCGCCTCGGCGAAACGCTGCTGCTTGAACAGACTTCTGGCCAGCCCCATTTTCCAGTCCATCGTTTTGGGATCGAGTAAAATGGCCATTCGGTAAGCGAGTTCAGCGGAGAGATTATTGCCGACCGAAGCATAAGCGTAACCAAGCAGTCCGTAAGTGATCGAGTCACCGCCTCCCAGTTCAACGACTTTCGTCAACGCAGGCAGGGCTTTTGCGAATTCAGACTCGCGAATATAAATCAGTCCCATATTTCGCCAGGCCCTGCGAAATTTAGGATATTTATCTACGGCGATCTGATAAGCAGCGGCGGCGGCATCGAGCTTTTGCTTCCTTTGTTCTTCGGTAAGGCCTTCCGCGTCAGCTTGCTGAAAATAAATATTGGCCAGGGTAAAATCAAACACAGCGCTGGCGGCCTGATCTTCTTTACGGTATTTCACCAGCATTTTAGCCGCCTCATCCATTTTGTCGGCGGATATCAGTTCCATCACGTTGAGCATCTGTTCGCGTTCATCCACGGTGACGCGCGGCTCGATTTCCGTTTCCGCAATATAGCTGTTGATGAATTGTTCCTTAAATTCGGGGCTGTTCCACATCTTTAGTTCGAAAGGGCTCAGACGATAGCTTTGAAGCCGAATCGGATCGGGACGAAATTCAGCTTCCTGTCCCAAGGCTGCCGAGAAAGTCAACACACACCAAACGATAAAATTCATATTATAAGATGAAAACGAAAATCTTTTTAGCATATTGATTATCCTTTCGGAAAAGTAATAGGAACACGCATACGGAACCGAACAGGTTTACCGTTGCGTTTACCAGGTTCAAATTTCCATTGTTTAACAGCGGAAAGCGCCGGTTTTTCAAAAACAGGATCCGTTGATTTCTGAACGATTGGATTGACCACCCGTCCTCTTTGGTCAACAATAAAAAGGATATACACTTTACCCGGAGCTTTTTTACGCACCGCCGGCGTGAGTGTCGGTCCCGGCTGGTAGATCACTCTGGGTTTTTGGTCAAGATCCGAAATATTAAACAAGGCATCGACACTTTCTTCATTCTTCGAAACAACGGTTTTGAGATTAACAGCAAAATCGCCTTCCATAAAACCTTCGCCGATCCCTCCCGGATTCAGCGCCAGTTCGAGCATTTGCAGATCCAGCGGAGGTGCGTTTTCCTGTAACTCGGGAGGTTGCTCTTCAGGCTCGGGCTCTTCTTCCTCTTCAATTTCGGGTGGCGGATCGGGTGTTTCGAGCTGGGCGGTATCGACTGATTGTATTATCAGGTCGGTCGTTGGAGGTTTGGCCAGGGTCTGCATCAGCGGCAGCACAAGAAAGAAAATCAGTGTTAAACCCACCGCGCCGATCAGCACAAGAACACGATGGATAATACCTCTGATGATCCAAAATGGTTTACGTTGACGACTCACCATGATCTGAAACTCAACCTTTGGATTTACGGGTAGCAAGACTTACTTTTTCAGCACCGGCCAGTTTGGCTTCATCGATGATTCGAACAAGCAGCCCGGACTGAGCGGCTGCATCGGCCTGGATGATCACGGGGACATCCTCCTTTTGAAGCATCCGCTTGACGAGCGGACGAACACCGCTGATACCGATCTCGCGGCCGCCGTAAACCACTTCTCCTTTTTTGGTCAATGCGATCAGGATACTGGTTTTCTCCAACCGGACAGACGATGCCGCCTGGGGCTTGTCCACTTCAACGCCGGTTTCTTCAACAAATGTTGTCGTGACGATGAAGAAGATCAGCAAAATGAACACACAGTCCATCAACGGCGAGATATCAATCCCGGCCTCACCACTGTCATCTTGTGTTATTTGACGAAAACGTCCCATATGTTTTTCACCACTTTATTTCACTTATGCGGATACCGCTTGTTTTTCCTGCTGATAGATTACAGATTTCGGCTGAATAACGGGTTCAGGCACTGAAATAGTTTCAACGGCCTGCTCCTTATGTAATGATTTATAAAGCTTCTGAGTACATACTGTTTCCAGATGTGTCAGAAAGGCTTTGTATTTTTCATGCTTACGCACCAATTGATACTGGAAAAACAGACCAGGCAATGCGATCACCAGGCCCGTCTCCGTCGTGACCAGCGCCTCGGAGATGCCTTCAGCGACTAATCCCATTGTTTTGTCGCCACCGGAACCGGTCGCCAGAGCAGAAAAAGTGGCAAGCATTCCGGTGACGGTTCCCAGCAATCCCAGCAAGGGCGCTGCGCTGACACAGATCTTCATGACGCGAAGGTCACGGTCGAACGGCGCAATTTCTGTGGAATGTATCTCTTCAAAACGGGCGCCGATATCCTGCATCGATACTGCCCCGGTGACATAATCCAGCAGTTCACCGATGGGTCCTTTACGCTCCTGCGGACGATCAATCCAGCGCCGCCAGGTCTTCTCCGGCACGGATCCAAACTTTTTTGCGGAGAGTTTCAGCGAAACATTCATCCCGAGGGCGAACATCACCAGCGCGATAATAGCGATAGCGATCATCGCCCAGCCGCCGGAAAGCCAGATACCTAAAGCCTGTTGACATAAAGTCGTAAATTGTTCGGTTAGAGCATTCATGATCTGTCTCCGTTTCCATTTCCGCCGTTACGCGGAATCCATCCTACCAATCGATCCTCATGATCGAGAACCGGCATACTCATTATATTGTGCTTCTTGAGCAGATTTTCAACCTCACTTTCGTGTGCATCGACACGAACGAACATCGTTTTTTTGTCCGCCAGAGATTCAACCTGTGTTTGCTCCGGACGGGTCAGTAAATGATGTACCGGTATATGTCCTTCGTATTTACCCTGCTCATTGACAATAAAAATCGTGTCAATCCCCTCGTTCGCCTCGGATGACCGGATCTTATCAATCGCTTGTCCCACAGTGTCATCTTTACCGACACTGATCACACGCGGATTCATGATGCCGCCGGCCGAATCTTTTGAATACTTGATTGATTCCAGAGATGTCATTTTTGAACGGTTGTTCAGATTTCTAAAGAAATCCTGAACCTGACCCGCCGTCAGTTGAGAAAGAAGATCGGTCGTTTCTTTCTTCCGGTAAGGTGTTTTATTGATCTGGTTGACCAAAGCCAGAGCAGCCTTTTCCATATCGTCAACGACACTGCGTGCTTTGCGTGAAAGAAACGCATGCAGCAGCAGTGAAGGAATCGCTACGATCAAACCAAACTCAGTGGTAATCAGCGCCTCGGAGATACCGCCCGAAAGAGTCTTGACGTCACCCGATCCAAAGACGGTGATCAGTTTAAATGTATTAATAATACCGGTTACCGTACCAAGCAGTCCCAGCAGCGGCGCCGAAGCGGCACTGATGGCGATGAAGGGAAGCATACGATTCAATTTAAGTTTCGTGTCGAGAACTTTTTCGTACATGACCTCTTCGATAAGTTCCACCGGTTCTTTGATGTGCTCGATACCGGTCAAGAGCATTCTGCCGACCGGACCGCCGATTTTCACTGCCTTCTTCTTTGCTGCGGTTTCATCATGCTCAGCAACCGCAACAAGCAAGCCGTCAATCTGTTTTCTGGACGGTTTTTTGATAAAGGCCAGAAAAACCCATTTATAAAGTGCGACCAGCAGCGCGGCACCGGCCAGTGCAAATATCGGATACATCACCACGCCGCCTTTTTGAATGTGTTCCAAAAAGCTTTCTTTGGTTTCCTCTATTTTGTGAGCGTTGCCCAGTGTCGGATCGAGCGGAAACATGCTGCCGGAACCTGAGATGGTCTTGGACGCCGCTTCGGCATCCAGTATATTACCGAAGGGAAGGACCGATGGCTCTAATGAACCGAGCCGTTGTTCAACAGTCCCGACGTTTTGCCCGTCTTTCGATTGAAAAATAGCCGCCGGCCCGATCATTACAAACGTGCCGGGCTTGACCAGTCCGCTCGAATCGACAGCCTTACCCTCGAATCGGGTGCCGCCGAGAGCGTCATTGAGCCGGTCAAGCGAAACCGATAATAGTTTGGCTTGAGCTTCATAAATTTCCTGTTCGGACAGATTGCTGTTTTCCAGCGCCAGCTTAGCTTCTTCGAGGGAATCCCGGTAACGCTGAAGTTCGGCAATATGTAAACGGGATTCGAAATTCCGGATATATTCACCGAGCAGATTTGAAAGATAAGTCGATTCTTCCCGGCGTGATTTGATCTCCGAACGCAGATTGCTCAAATCGAGCGTTCGGCTGTCAAGCAAACGGGTGGTCTGCTGATATTCGAGACGGACCTTGACTAGCTCGGCTTCGAGGTCACTGAGTTTTTTACTGAGTGGAACGATTTCACCGGCCACCTGCTCACGCAATTGATTCAGTTCCAGAATGCTGTCCTCAAGCTGTGTCTTAATAGAATCAGACGCATGATCAAAGGTACTTTTCTGAATGTTTCTGGACTTGCTTTGAAAATCTTCAGGACTGGCGATATTGACCAACTGCCGCTGTTCGTTATCATCGTTTTGAGCCTGCGCGGCAACCGCTGTCCCGCAAAAAAGGATGAGAATAAAAACGAAAACATTTTTCAATTTGATCATAGCAGGTCTATCCAATTATTTTATGTCAACAGGCACCTGTACAAAGGATGCGACTTTTTCATTCTTTAAGATGGCAATAGCCTCATTGATCTGATCGGCGGCTTCGTTTTTCGGCTGCCAGATCCACTCGGAATCCGAAAGGGTTCCGATTCCCGCGACGTTTCCGTTGGTGCTGGCATAATACGCCTGTCCGATCCCGACATACAAAGCGGCGACCTCAACGGAACTGCCGTCCGGCAAAGTTCTCACTTCGCTGGTCACCGAAATTTCCCGGTTGAATTTATCGATTTCATTGAGAATGCCGACCACATTCTGAAAGCGTTCGGCTATGGATAACTTGGTTTCACTCGGATTTTCAGGAAGCCGCTGACTTAAAGGCTTCACACGCTCGCGAATCGTATCGGGCAATTTACTGAGCATTTTTTTGGTTCGGCTTTCCAGTGTGTCGATCGTGCTGCTGAGCGAAGTGGACGCCTTTTTAAGCTTCTCATTTTCCTTGATCATGTCCATTCGCTTCTTATCCGCTTCGGCAATGCTTTTGTT
>CAZNET010000067.1:0-792 GCA_964571885.1 uncultured Pirellulales bacterium | reverse complement strand
GATCTCCCGCTGGACCAGTTCGATTCTTTCGTTAAGGATTTCCTTTTTGAGCGCGAAGTCCCTTTTTTCCTTTGAAATGATCCGCTGGGTCTCGACCCACTTTGAAAGGGTCTCACGAGCCATCTCAATATCCTCGGCTTTATTTTGAGCCAAAACCGCACCGGTAAGAACCATACACACAGTACAAGCAATTAAAAGCAGGCCGCTGCCTAATTGTCGGTGTGATTTTTTCAGTCTGCAATCCCTTATCTTTCTTGTATTCATTCTTCTTTCCATATTCGCAGGATTTTTATTATTAACGTCAATGGGTTTTTGTTTTATCGGGCAGCACACCCGGCATCTTAATCACTTTCAGCAATTTAAAACACATCATAACGCCAGCAAAAAGCTATAGAAGCAAACACAACCGGCGCAAATATTCTGTATAGTGTTTTGTATGCTCTTTTTGTTAGGAATTGATTAAGAAACCGTTAGAATCCGAATAAATTGAGCGGTTATGGTCACTTAAGCCAACAACTATGTCATCATTCATTAATCTTTGCACAAGGACGTTCAATTTTGGAAGCAACTTGTTATTTGTCCGATAACATTTTATGTTTTTCGCAGATACCGGAGGATATTTTCACAAAACACGGGTCAAAAGGCCGCGCTGGCACTGACGGAAAACTCTCTTCCTTTTGTATGAGAAGTTTTAACAACTTCTTCGCCGGTCACATGGTGTCGGTAAACAGACTGAATTTCAGGATCAAGCAGGTTCTTGGCCTGGAATTTAAGCTTCCAGATCTCACCGAG
>CAZNET010000066.1:0-9945 GCA_964571885.1 uncultured Pirellulales bacterium | reverse complement strand
TTTTCGTAGTCAAAAGCGTGCGGGGGCTGACCGGTTTCGAGCATCGCGTAATTGGTCGCATCGACCACATTGTTGACACTTCGCATTCCTGACGCTTCGAGCCGTTTTATTACCCAATCGGGTGACGGCCCCACCTTAACCGACTCGATAATCCGCCCAGTGTATCTGCCGCAAAGATCAGGCTCAGCGATCTCGACGCTGCAAAAATCGGAGGCCTGCTTATCGGAATACACCATTTCGACTTTCGGCAACTTCAATTCTTTGCCGGTCTTGGCGGCCAATTCCCTTGCGATGCCGATGTAACCGAGGCAATCGCCGCGATTGCTGGTCACCTCGACATCGATCACGACATCGTCTTCGAATTGCTCAATACCTTCGCAGGGAAAACCGACATCACTTAAAATTTCAGCGATCTGCTCGGCCTGCAACTCTGTTTCTATATAGTCTTTTAACCAGTTTAACGATATTTTCATGCCTTAACTTTCCCAAAAATATATACTTATAAAAGCATCTAACATAACGTCAACATCGCAGATTGTCAACTTTTTTAGAAACCGCTTAAGAGAATACTTTATCAGCAAATAACGGCATTGAATCTGTAAAAAATATATTTTTACTATAATTTTTATATTTTTTCCCCACATAAAATTAATTTTTACGTATTAGGACCTGAGTTTATCAATATAAGCATTTTGCTCATAGAAAGGAATCAAAATGACTAAAATAGACAGACTCAAAGACATATTCATGAATCTTCGGCAGGAAGCACCTTATCCACAGGTAAGCAAAAGAGACCGTGAATTTTTATTTGAAGTCGGTTCAAAAGATATCGCCATCGCCCAGCATAAAATCCTCGAAGCCGGTGTTGACACTTCTGAATTATGGCGGCTTTGGCAGCAAAACACGAAAATATTACCCGATCAGACGAGTAAATTAAGACGGGAATTATCAAAAAACCATTTTTTAAGACGCATCCTGGCTGAACATGAGATGATGCTCTGTTATATCGCGGACCTGGAGGAATTGAACGCAGAAATACAGAAGATGGCATTCGCTTCGAGCGTCAAATCCGAGATTCGTAAGTTGGCGGAGATCGTTCGGTATTTGATGGTATCCGAACATCACCGCGAACGTGAGGAAGATATTGTTTATCCGGAGCTGGTCCGGCACGGCTACACGGCCCTTTCGCAAATCATCAATCAGCAGCATTACCGACTCAGTGAAAGACATGCACAACTAAAGCATCTGGTCTGGAAGATCGATGAGATCAATTTCGATTATTTTAAGAAACAGTTGAATCAGATTGTTGAGTTTCTTGTCCCCACGATGCGGATCCATATTTTCATCGAGAACAACCTGATCTTCCCGCTGGCACTGGAGGTCATCAAGGACCCGAAAACATGGAGACGCATGAAATCGCTAAGCGACGAGATCGGCTACTACCATTTCAAAAAGGAAGAGTAAAAAACTATCGGCTATGTATCGTTAATTAAAATTAGCTCAATGGATGCCGGTGGATTTATCGCCCCAGTAGATGCACTGCTGGCCTAACGCCGTGCATAAAAACATACATTGTATTATAAGAAATGTAAAAAACCTGATTTTCACCACAAAAACTCCTCAATTGCTTCCAAAAACCAAAACCTGCCGACAAAAACAGAATACCATAACAAACATCATAACATTTCGCCGCCGTTGTGTCAAATGAAAAAGGCCAAAAGCCATAAACCACAAAAATAAAGATATGAATCCTTTAAACCATTTATTCAACAAAATAGGGAACTTTTACATCTGATACTCCCAGCTCAAAAACCTTCTCAATTTTTTTACCTTCCCACAGACTATCTATATGCACTTCATTATCAGAAACTTTATTGATTAAGGAATCAGAAACATCCAGAAGATTGATGTCAAAATAACCAATCTGTAAATTCAATTTAGATAATTCCTTAAGCGTTATTGTCTTTTTCATAAGTGGAAAAAAAGGAGAAACTTGTTTTGCTGGCAGCCCAATGGCTAATTCATCCCTTAAGGTGTTGCCCGAAGAAAGACGGGTATAACGAGCCAGAATCGATTGACTAAAAAATACATCAGAAGGAATATCCAATAATTTTAATTTAATACACAGTACTTCATCTTTAGATTCGACCTCAAAAGTGAAATTACCGTGAACATCTATGTCTCTACATATCCATATATCATGTTTAAAATCGTTCTTGACAATATAGGATATTAATAAATGGTCTTTCGATTTTTTAAGATTTTCTATACATATCATATTTCCCTGCTTACATTTGTCATTAGAAGTTATATTATTTTCTGTTGTCACATTAATACTATTTTGATCCTCTTTTAAAGTATCATCGTCACAGCTCAACACAAGACAAAACAAGAAAAGTATAAATATTAACATCTTAAATTTAATTCTATTTATATTGTATATATCATTCGACATTTTTTCTACTCCTATTACCAACCGGATTTTGTATATCTTGGCCTCCTGAATTCTCCATAATCATTACGCATTTGATTTTCAGTGTAATAGTCGTTGGAGAATTGGCCTAAACCAACAGTCCTCATTTCTTCATATTGTACAATACTTTTAAAACCTTTAGGTGTAACAGAAGGTATTTCTCCACAGAGATCATGAAAAGCATGAATCAACTCATGACCAAGAATAATTTCTGGATCAACCCACTGCCAAGCTTCAGTTCCATCATACATGCAATCATTTTTAGGATTCCATAGAACCGAGCGAGAAGAAGGAATGTACATGCCGTTCAAATAAGTTTCAGGCATCCTATAAAAGCCATATCCACCTTCCCAAACCAAAACATCTATTATATCACTAATCATATTTGATTTATTGCTCATTCGAGTTAATGCTCTTTTTATATCTCGTCCATTATATTTTTCTATATTACCACTTTCATCTACTTTATAAAAGTCTAATGAACTATATTTTATATCATCAATGAAGTCTTGAATAGCTATTCTTCCCACATGCCCTGCGGCGGCGCTGCCAGCACCCCAGGCAGCTCCTTCGCCGAAGCTACCGCCGCTCAGTTCTGCTGCGACACCGCCTCCGAGCGCACCGGCTCCGGCAGTGGCGATCAGTTGCTGCATGTATTGATCAGATACCGTATTTTCTATAAAATCAGAAACGATGCTGAAGCCATTTTCTCCAAATGTAGATTGACCATCGGAATTGACACCGAAACCCATGCCGTAGGCAATCGCCCCGCCAATGGCACCGCCTAAGGCCCCCATGCCGATATCACCGCCCATGATCGCAGAACTAACCGCCCCGGCAGTCACTATTTTTTAAAAAGAGAATCGGCTATTCAATTACAATTGAAAATAATGGCGTGATTTTGAAGACCAGAATCAGTTGATAACTTTTATTCTTCGAAAAGATCTTTGTATTGGCCGTAGCCCTGGTTTTCGAGATCCTCTTTGGGGATAAACCTCAGGGCCGCGGAGTTCATGCAGTAGCGCAAACCCGTAGGCGGCGGGCCGTCGTCGAACACGTGGCCCAGGTGCGAGTCGGCGTGTTTACTTCTCACCTCGGTGCGGACCATAAAGAATTTTCGGTCCTCTTTTTCGACAATATTGTGCGGTTCCAGGGGCTTCGTAAAGCTCGGCCAGCCGGTGCCGGATTTGAATTTATCTTTCGAACTGAACAACGGCTCGCCCGAAACGATATCGACATAGATGCCCTCTTTTTTGTTATCCCAATATTCGTTTTTGAACGCCGGCTCGGTGCCGTCCTTCTGGGTGACCTTGTACTGCATATCGGTAAGCCGCTCTTTGAGCTCCTTATCTGACGGTTTGGTATACTCAATCCTATGTTCCATATCTTTTTCCACTTTCTTGGACCACACTTTCTTTAAGAATTTATCCCTGCCTGACATTGACCTGTAAAACTTATATCGCCAGGAATGATTTTTATAATAGTCCTGGTGGTAATCCTCGGCTTGATAGAAAGTCGATGCCTCGATGACTTCGGTGACAATAGGTTTTTCGAATCGTCCCGATTTATCTAACTGTTCTTTTGATTTCTCCGCCAGTTCTTTTTGCTTATCGTTATGATAAAAGATCGCGGATCGGTATTCACGGCCTCGGTCAACGAACTGACCGTTCGGATCGGTTGGATCGATCTGCCGCCAGAAGACATTTAGAAGCTTTTCATATCCGATCATATTAGAATCATAACGGATCTGGACCGCCTCGATATGTCCTTTTGGCGCATAGTTGCCGTAATTTGGATTTTTCCCGGTACCGCCGGTATAACCTGATATTACCTCAGCGACGCCATTGATTTTTTCAAAAGGCGGTTCCATACACCAGAAACACCCGCCGGCAAAGGTCGCTACGGCATTGGGCGTTACGTCCCTGGATGATGCTATTGTTTCTGTTTTGTGAACAAAAAAAATCATGATCAAACTCCCTGCCAATACAATCCCAATTGCCGCCGTAAACAATTTTTTTCTTTGAGTATTCATTTTAATCCATTTATTTCTATACAATTAATCTCTTTTTGTTCTGTATTATTTTTTATCTTAAAAACGATTATCCGAAAAATACCCGATTTTCGGTAAAAAGTGTGATTGAGGGAGGTGAGATTATCGATGTACAGGTGATTTTGTTCCGGCGCATTCAATAAAGGCTTCCAGTTTGGATATCACAGAGGAGTCATTCTGGCCGTCATAGCTTAGATTCAAAATGGGCATATTTTCACAATCGGCACTGATTTGACGTGTGATGCTGCTGACAATCGTTGACGGCATACAACCGAAGGGCATTACGTTAATAATCCCTGAGATGCCCTTATGATACAGCTCGATCATCTTGCCGATACTCAATATAGCCTCGCCCTGGAAAGAAGAGTGCAGATAAGGTGAGGCTAATTTTATCACATGACGGATCGGTTCTTCGGCCAGCGGGCCGAATCTGTTTTCCAGCGGTTTGGCGAATTTTCGTTCGATTTGGTGCTGGATACGGTCCTGAAGACCGTTGATAAATAATTCATTATATAGACCGGTGCGTTTCGCCTTGTTTATTCTCGTAAAATTGGTGTAATAGATCCATTCGGCAGCGCAGGCCAGTTCGCATGCGGCACCGAGTTTTTCAAGATTCGCGATCAGGTTATTATTGGCAAAGGGGTGATTGCGAACATAAATTTCGCCGACGATTCCGATCCTTGGTTTTTTCACTGAGTTTGCGATATCCAATTCAATACCGGCAAAGCTTTCGGCGATTGTTTTTATCTCTTTAGTCATAGCGGATAAACCCGAGCGTTTTTCCAAAGCGGCTGACCATTGTTTCAGTGAGCGGTCATAAATATTCTGAACCTCCTCGGCGTCTTTGGCAATCGGCCTCAACTTCAAAAGGACCTTGCCCATCAGATCCACGCCGATCAGACCTATCCAGAGGTCCCTGACAAAATAGTTCTTTCCATTGCCTTCAATACTTTTTTCAATTTCCTTGTAGAAGTTATTATTCTGATTCGGTGACAGTACGCACACGTCCTCGGCGCCGGCGTATTTCAAGACAAGCCGATGCATCCGGTTATACATCCCGAATCGACACGGCCCGCAGCTTCCGGGCATGACAAAAGCGGCGTTTCGCGAATTAAAGTTTTTATCTTTTATTTTTTTCAGCATATCCCCGGAGGTGATTGCACAGGGAAGACATTCTTTTCCGGTGATAAGGGATTTACCGAGCAGAAGCGATTTTTCATTCGCCTGGTCAAGAACTTCGGCCGACTGACCGTAGCCCCTCAAAACCGCAGCCAGACCATAGGTCATGTCACCCATATAAGGAAGGTAGAACGTACGTCTTTGAACATGTGTTGTCACTTGAACAGGAGGCTTTTTCGAAAGATCGGAATTTCGGGATGCTTCCGGTTTGCAGTGTTTGAGGCTTTCAAGAAAAGCCTCGAGCCGAGTGATGATACCTGTGTCGGCGGAGTGTTCGTCAAGTTCCAACTGAAGGCAGGGCTTGGGATTCATTATTTCCTTGAAGAAAGTCAAAATGAATGAATCCGGCCCGCAGGAAAAATTCGACAGATATACCGCAAACAGCCGCGGGTCGTTTTTGATCGTCATAGCGGCATTTAATATCTTTTGGCCGTAGCTCCAATAGACAGATTCCTGTGTCAATTCGTTACGGCCTCCCAAGCGGCTTGTATCTAACATTTCCATCGGAATGATCCGGGCGCCGATCTGGGCCATTTTTTTAGGAAGCTGCAGGTTCAAGCCGTCGTCACAGCCGTTGTAAGGCCGTGACACCAAAACATACAAACGTTCATCCGAAGCAATCTTGTTTAATATTTCCCGGCCTTTTTCTTTTAATGAAGACTCGAACGCTTCCTGAGCGGCAAGTCCATTTTTCATCGCTTTGAGGCTTAACCGTCTCGAGACCTTTAATTCGCGTCCCAGTGCAATAAAGCTTTTTTGCATAAGCTTTTTGCCTTCCCCCATCCTGAGCGGAACGCTGATCATTTTCGTTTTACCGAATCGGCAGGCAAAGGCTGAGCGAATCTGGTACGGGAAAGACTGAACATAGGGACAAAGCTGGTCATCCAGACTGTCGGGCGAACTCTTTTTCACCGAGACAATACTCGGCAAAAAAAGATAATCGATATCTTCGGCGAGCAGTTCAGCGATGTGGCCGTAGGCGACCTTGACGGGAAAACACGGCTGAGCGGTCACGGATTCCACTCCCGTGCGGATCGTTCTTTTATCTGTCGCAGTCGAAGTAATTACCTCGAAACCCAAAGACCTGAGAAATTG
The DNA here is from genome assembly GCA_964571885.1 of uncultured Pirellulales bacterium. Classification (GTDB taxonomy): domain Bacteria; phylum Planctomycetota; class Phycisphaerae; order Sedimentisphaerales; family Anaerobacaceae; genus CAZNET01. Next base: position 3,148 of record CAZNET010000066.1, on the reverse strand, counting down.
ACAAAACAGCGGCAGAAGCTGCATGTTAATCAGACACAGCGGAATACCGATTTTGGGTCTTTTCTCCGAGACATGTTTTTGACGGTCGTTCAAACCGGCATGTTCGAAAAGTTTATTGTTTCTGTACTCAAAGGCATCAAAATCCATATTTTTTGCAGAGGTCTTTTTGACATTATAACGATCACACCGCGAACCGTAATACAGAGGCTTTTCGATAAGCCGGGACTGAACTTTTTTGATTTCACAATTATTGGGACAATGCTCACACGTGAATGATTCGATCTGATAATCCGCCTTTGTCAAATTTTCGAATCCTCGAAATTTGCTTGGATTCTTCGCGGTGGCGCTATTCATATATTCCGCCGATGCCAGTGCCGCACCGATCGCACCGGTCACTTCATGATGATCCGGAACCATCACAGGCTTGCCGATGATTTTTTCAAATGCCGCCCAGACGGCTTCGTTAAACGCCGTTCCTCCCTGGAAACAGACATTGTCACCAATCTTTCGCCTGCCGACTACCCGGTTCAGATAGTTAGTGACAATCGAATAACTCAAGCCGGCGACAAGATCTTCGGTCGATGCTCCCTTCTGCTGATAATTCAACAAATCCGATTCGATAAAGACTGTACAGCGTTCCCCCAGTTTGATGGGAGATTCGCTTTTGAAAGCCAGCTCTGCAAATTCTTTGTTAATGTTAATATCCAGCCGCTGAGACTGTTCCTCGAGAAAAGAACCTGTTCCGGCTGCACAGGCATGGTTCATTTCAAAATCGACGACCACACCGTTCTGAAGAGATATATATTTGCTGTCCTGGCCCCCTATTTCAAAGATGGTATCGACAGCCGGATTTACCAAAGCCGTCCCCGCGGCCTGGGCGGTGATTTCATTTATTACGATATCGGCACCGATGAATTCGCCAGTGAGATGCCTCCCGGAGCCCGTCGTGCCGGCACCACATATTTTCACTTTTCCGGTCAGTTTCTGACTGGCAATTTCCAGACCCCGGTGTACCGCATCGAGCGGTTTGCCCGCAGTCATCAGGTAAACCTTGGCCAACAGGCGTTTTTCTTTGTCGATGACAGCAACATTTGTGCTGATAGAACCAACGTCAACACCTAAATAAGCATCAATGGGTTCGGTAACACTATCCAACAGATGAGTATGCACGATACTTTGGGGAGAAGGCAAAGCGGGCTTTTTCAATTTTTCAAGTCGGGCCGTTTCATCGAGAACGCCGGTCCGCTGCCGCAGATATTGTTCAAGTTTATCTACATCGAGTTTATTGGTCAGCAAATCTGCTTTGTTTTTTGCATGCAATACGGCCCCAATCGCACCGGTAAAAAAGTGACATTCGGGCACAATAAGCTCATCTTTTTTCAAAGCAAAGGTTTTTTCGATCGCCTTAACGATACCTTTGTTTGCGGCGACGCCTCCGGTAAAAATAACAGGCCTGACGCAGTTTCGTTCGGAACCGACATTGCTTTTTAAGTTTCTGGCCAGGGCCTCGCACAGACCCGCTATAATATCACAGGTCGGTGTGGCCTGCTGCTGAAGATGGATCATATCGCTTTTGGCAAATACAGAACACCGACCGGCTACCCGCGGCACGGTTTTGCTTTGCAGCGCAAGTTCGCCGAATTCTTTTTCTATGCTGACACCCAGTCGTTTAGCCTGCTGATCCAGAAACGACCCGGTCCCGGCGGCACAGGCGGTATTTAGAATAAAATCGTGAATTCTGCTGCGGCTATTTTTGTCGGCTAAAAAAATCAGCTTGCTGTCCTGACCGCCCATTTCAATGATCGTGGCCTTTTGAAGTTGAGGATATAAACGGCAAATCGCCGCCGCCTGGGCGGGCACTTCATTGACAAAGTTGATTTCCAGAATCTCCGCCAGCAAACGCCCGACCGTTCCGGTAGCTGCGGCCAACTCAATACCAGAACCATTAAACCGTTCAAAAACAGTTTTAAGCTGCCGCTGGGCGACTTTTAGAGGATTTGCTTTGGTGCGCTGATAATCACTGAAAAGTATATTTTCATCCTGGTCGAGAACAACAACATCACTGCTGATCGAGCCGATATCAATACCGACATAAAGCAACCGATGAGCCGCTGAAACGGTATCAATTTTTTTGATGATCCTGTTCGAATTTTCTTTGTCTTTTAGCTCTTTCTGCATCGGGAAACTTCAATTTGAATTATTGAAATCTTAAAAGTCCGACTCCAAAAAGTATTATAATAAAGCGGCTAATATTTACATATTTATTCGTAGGAACTCAATAAGGAATATACTCATAATCATTCATTCATTTGCTTATCAGTTTCAAGATTTTCAATCATAAAAGCCTTTGAATCTTCCTTTTGATCAGCAGAACAGGCGATCAGGTGACCGCAGGTGATACTACATCAAAGATTCACCATGCAGACAGCATGAAATTCGCTTCAACTGTTCGTCTGATCCACTGCTCACCTGCTCTGATTACGCTTATCAAGACCTCTAATTAGACCGCCGATCATCTTTGCTATTGCCTCTAATTCATTCCTAAACTTATCATGTGTCGTTTCATTGATCAAATTTTTCCTATGAGCTATGTCAAGTAATGGAATACATTCCTGAACACTGCCGCGGGCAATTACGAAAAAATGCTTTCGGTCAGCTTTTGTAAAACGCCCGTTACCTTCGGCGATGTTCGTGGCTATGGAAAGAATAGCTCGATTTAGCTGTTCTGAAAGAAAGTAGTATCCTTGTGGCAACATCTTTGTTAAATCTATCACTTGATCCGCAAGGTTTACAGACTTTTGATAAACTTCGAGATTTTCGAACATAAAAGCCATTTTATCTACCTTTTGATCAGGAGAACAGGCGATCAGGTGACCGCAGGTGATACTACATCAAAGATTCACCATGCAGACAGCATGAAATTCGCTTCAACTGTTCGTCTGATCCACTGCTCACCTGCTCTGATTTTTGGTTTTGCCAAAAATCGGGGTGATAGGATTTGAACCTACGGCCTCCTGGTCCCAAACCAGGCGCTCTAGCCAAACTGAGCTACACCCCGAACTCAAATAAAAGTAAGTTAGTATTCTATAAAGACCGTTTCTTCTGGATTGCCTCTGGGGCAATACAGGGAAACCAGAGTACCGTCTCT